>JABXGV010000119.1 GCA_016550485.1 archaeon | reverse complement strand
TCTATGATTCCAACTGGAAAAAATCGCTCAAATAAATTAAAAACCTTTACGAACTCGGCAATGAATGAGAATATGGTCTCTAATCGGGGTCCTTTGAGGATTACTATTATCTATGAAGCAAAGGTCTTTGCGTATTCGATTGTGAGTTTAAAGTAACGTCTCGCCTTTTCACGGATGGGCACTCTTTCATCAGCATTACGTTTCTCCTTCAATCTTAACGATGTTACCATTCCCCGCACACAGGCGTAATAGGCCTTATAGAAGTTCAGGAGCGCCTTTCCCGTCACATCACCACTGTATTTGATGTATTTCTCAATGAAATAGTCAGCGAGATCATTTCTGCCATGATAGTCCATGTCCATAGCAAAGAAGGCTACTTCTGCCATTGTGTCGATAGAGGCATAGGCCTCGTTAAATTCTAGGCAGTCAAAGATTTGTGGGCGCCCATCAATTATGAAGATGTTGCCCGAGTGAAGATCGCCATGGCACCTTTTAACACGGTCTTCCTTGATGCGCTGAAGAAATAATGATTGATGCTTCTCGACGAAGCCCTCGACGTGTTCCCTTAAGAAATCAAAGTCTCTTCGACCAATCACTATTCCTACAAATTCTTCGATTTGGTCGAATTGCTCCTTCCACCTCTCCTTGATTCTTATCGGCGATGCATGAGCGGATATTTCGGCGCTGGTCTCTGCCTTTGCATGGAACTTCACAAGGCTTGCTGCAAGCTGGTCAACGATATCCCGGGTGACTTCGCCTCGTTCGAGGCGGTCTGTCATTAAGCCATCGGGAGGCAGCTGCATCATCTTCAGCACATATTCCACAACCTTACCTGAACCCCCAATCTTGATTTCACCATTCTGTTCCGTAATCGGCAGAACTTCAAGATACATCTCTGGGGCGATGCGCTGGTTCAACTTCAGCTCGTGTTCACAGTAGAACTTCCGCTGCTCCAACGACGAAAAATCCAAGAACTCAAACACGACCGCCTTCTTGACCTTGTAGGCATAGGTTCCGGTCAGGAAAATATAGGAAATGTGCGTCTCAACGAGCTTGATTGGCTTCTCAGGTGGTACATCATAGGCTTCTGGCTTCATTAAAGCCTTGACGACTGCTTCTTGGTCCATACGCTACATTAACACCCCTACTTAAAATGGATATCTACCAATCGGTAGGACACGGGGGATGTAAAGAATAACGCTTTTCATTAACTAGTGCACACAACATGTGTATTATCTTCAAAGGAGATTATAAAATGGAAAAGCCTTGGTTAAAGTTCTATGAACCTGGAGTCCCTGAAGAGGTCGAGATCCCCGACATCCCCCTACAAGCAATCCTAGAAGGCACAACCCGTGAGTTCCCAGATGTAACCTGCTGCGTCTTCTTGGGTAACGAGCTCAGTTACAAAGAGGTCAACGAAAAAGCTGACCGACTGGCTACCGCCCTCGTCAATCTGGGAATAAAGCAAGGAGATGTCGTCGGCATCATCCTGGGCAACATGCCCCAGTTCCCCATCGCCTTTTTCGGCATTCTCAAGGCAGGCGCAATTGCCACCCTCATCAACCCCCTCTACAAACCACCCGAAATCAAGTTCCAATTAAACGACTCCGGCGCCAAAGCGCTAATCGTCATCGACATCATGCATGACAGCTACTCACAGATTCGAGAGGAAACAGGCGTCAAACACACCATCGTGACGACCATGGCTGATGCCTTTCCTGGCATGCGCGTCTCCTTCGAACTCCCCGATGTCCCAGGCTACCATCTCTGGGGCGAGCTGCTCGAAAAGTACAAACCTAACCCCCCCAAACTACAGATCGATGCCAAAGAAACTCCTGCGGTCCTAATTTACACCGGAGGAACCACTGGCACACCCAAGGGCGCCATCCTCACCCACCGCAACCTCGTCGCCAACACCCACCAATGCAGAGCATGGATCCCCTTCGCCAAACGCGGCGAAGGCGAAGCCACCCTCGGAGTCCTCCCCTTCTTCCACTCCTTCGGACTAACCGTGTGCATGTTGAACACAATCCTGCTCGGGGGTAAAATCATCCTCCACCCCCGACCCGACATCGGTCAAATACTACGAGATATCCCCAAGTACAAGGTAAAGTTCATGCCTGGCGTGCCAACGCTTTATGCTTCTATGATTAACAACCCGGAACTCGCACAATATGACCTCAGTTCCCTGACGGCTTGTCTATCCGGGGCTGCACCCTTACCAATGGCGGTGGCGCGCAAGTTCGAAGAGATTGCCGGTGCAAACCTCGTTGAAGGATTTGGGTTAACAGAAGCTAGTCCTGTGACTCATAGCAATCCAATTCAGGAAAAACCCCCCTTCGATAAGAAGCGGGAGGGGTCTATCGGTGTACCCTTCCCCAACACCCTAGCGCGGATTGTTGACCCTGAAACAGGGAAGGACGTTCCGATTGGGCAAATGGGTGAGTTGATTATCAAGGGCCCCCAAGTGATGAAGGGTTACTGGAATAATCCCGCTGAGACAGCTCACCAGCTACGTAATGGCTGGCTCCACACTGGTGACATAGCACGGATGGACGATGACGGTTATTTCTATATACTGGACAGACTCAAGCAGATGATTGACCGTTCTGGGTTCAAGATTTATCCGCGCCAAGTTGAAGAGGTGCTGTTTGAACATCCTGCAGTTGCAGATGCCGCAGTAGTTGGTATCCCTTCGGAGAAGCGGGGTGAAGCCGTGATGGCGTTCGTTGTGTTGAAAGAGGGTGCAACCGCCACCGTTGAGGAAATTCGCGCCTTTTGTAAGGAACGGCTGACATACTATAAGGTTCCCGAGTTCATCGAGTTCCGAAGCGAACTCCCCAAGAGCATGGTCGGGAAAACGCTCCGGCGAGTATTGCGAGAGGAGTACCTAGAGAAACAAGGAAGCTCATAAGCAGTCGCCTCGCTTTGCAGGGATTGGATAACAGAAGCGAGAAGTATTTGTGAGAGTTGATAACACTAGGGTGACCACTGTTGTTTGGTGTATTGCCATGAAAAACAAACTACCACTACTTGTAGGAATAATCAGCGGTCTTCTCATGATTTTCTCCGGAATGACCGGCGGCGCTGGCCTCTGGGGAATGCTGCTGGGTTGGGCGTTAAGCATCGTAACAGTTACGCCCGAGGTGATGCTGGTTCTGACCATCTTCTTAAGCGTCTTGAATTTCATCGGAGCATTCGGTGGGTTCGTCGTCATCCTCGGCTCCCTTCTCCTCGTAACCAGTCATGTCCGAAAAGGGAAGTTCATCATCAGCGTTGGCGCTGGTCTGGGCATCCTTGGGCTCTTCTTCCATTACTACGGGATCTTTACAACGCAAGCTTGGATTGTGGCTATACTGCTTCTGGTGCTTCCTGCACCCGGCATCTTTGGGTGTATGCTCGCGCTTTACGCTCAGTTCAAAGCCAAGACTATGGATACTCCCGCCGTGGCTCCCTCTGGTGGTGAAGATTGACCTCCACTGGTGAGCAGCACTCCTTCACAACTACGGTCGAGCGGGTCAGAGACTTCGAGTTTCTCGTTCGCTTCGATAAGGAGCATTATGCGCCTCTGACAATTGATGAGCCGGAGCCCTTGGGGCGTGATTCAGAGCCAGATGCTAGTCGGATTCTCTCAGCGGCTGTTGGGGACTGTCTATCGGCTAGCTTGCTGTTCTGTCTGCAACGCAGTAAATTGGGCGTCAAGCATATCCGTGCTGAGGTCACAACAACCACCAGCCGCAATAATGAGGGTCGCTGGCGCCTCAGTCACCTCACAGTGAATATCTTTGTGGCGACCGAGGAGCCAGATGAGAAGCGCCTCAAGCGATGCATAGAGATTTTCGAAAACTACTGTGTCGTCACAGCCTCCGTCCGCCAAGGTATCCCCGTCGATGTCTCGGTCATTCCCATCGACACCTAAGGCAAGCACATACACCGCGTGAAATCTAAACCAGGCAGATGTAAACAGGTTTTAATAAAATCTAACCAAAGAAGGCGAAGGCGACATAAGGTTATTATGTATATTTTTCTATGGTTATTCAGTAGTCTATTTGGAGATTGATTATATGACCGAACCACCCGCGTCAAGTGAGCAGGAACTGAAACGTATAATCCAGTACCTTGCGCAAATTTATCAGACTCAGAAAAAAATGGGTGAACAGATCACCGCCTTAAGTCAAAGCGTTGCAGGGCTTCAGGCGTCTGGGGGTTCAGATCAGACTACTCAGCAGCTGAGCCAACAGATTGCTGCGATGAATCAACAAATCGCTGCCTTGAACCAACGTCTTACGCAGCTTCAAGGGTCCACCCCCGAAGCTGGCGGCGGTTTGACTGAAGAAAAAATGATTCCACTGCTTCAGCACCTAATCGAATCCCTAGATGGCCGAATCAGGAAAATCCTTGCCGAGATGATCATTCCAGAGATAACAGCCCCAGCCGCTACCCCTGAAGCAGTTCCCGCTCTTGCACCCGCCGCTACTTCTCCTGGGGCATCTCCTTCACCCGCCGCTACTTCTCCTGGAGATATTCGACGCCCGTCTGATATCCCCGATCATCGTGTCGCATCAGTTGTCGAATCATTACAGGATGTTATTGTCCAGTTGAGAAGGCGTGAGAAGATGCCAAAGGAATTCATGCTGGAGCTACTGGAACAAGCGCGTGACAACACAATGAACAACCTAGCCAGCCGCGCCGTCGCCGCAGGGGTATTCAAAGAAATTATCACCTTAACCAAATCCAGCCCCGTCGATGTACCCAAGCAAACCGTAGACCTCATTCTTGAGAAACTTGACGGACTCGTGTTCCACATACGTAAGAGCCAGTGAGCTAACACGATACAAAGCCTTCAATCC
>JABXGV010000118.1 GCA_016550485.1 archaeon | reverse complement strand
TCCTCAATCAGAATTAGAACCGCTTTTCAAACAAGCACGCCAAATAACTGATGAGGTCCTAGGACACCGAATCTCTCTTTTCACACCAGGTAATAGGTTCCCTGCAATATCCATTACTGGCAGCCTCTGCAAATTAAACTGTCAACACTGCGGAGGACGATATCTACGGCACATGAAATCTCTAACTCAACCAGATCAACTAGTTTCTTTCTGTCAAAATCTTGCTGCCCATCAAGGCTTGGGTTGCTTAGTTAGTGGGGGCTGCGATGCTCATGGATGTGTACCCCTCCTGTCTTTTCTCCCCGCACTCAGAGAAATCAAGCAGTCTACATCACTTTACATCAATACCCACACAGGGTTCCTAACAAATAATGATGCCAGACAACTAGCAGACACAGATATCGATTGTGCTTCTGTTGACGTCGTTGGTGATAACGATACTATTCACAAAGTATATGGCCTCACAGGACGCACAACCCACGACTATCGCACAACTCTTCAGGCACTTAAACTCAACAATATTGCAGTTTCACCCCATATCTGTGTAGGTTTACACTTTGGTAAACTAGCAGGCGAGCTAAATGCCCTCAAAATTATTCAAGAAACAATAGACCCCTCTGTGATAGTAATAATTGCTTTAGTGCCTAGCCAAAAAACTGCGATGGAAAGAACTCTACCTCCATCTAATTATGATATTGCTAGAATTTGTGCAATCGCTCGAGTTATGTTTCCAAAAACTGAGATTGCTCTTGGTTGTATGCGTCCTCGGGGCAAGGTACGTAGAGAGATGGAGCAGCTAGCTATCAAAGCAGGTGTCACGCGGATAGCGGTCCCAACACAAACTACCCTAAAGTACCTTAAAGATAAAAGCTACAAAATTACAGTTAACCATACTTGTTGCGTCGTGTGAGGCGAGAGGAAGAATATATTCGTGAGGAAACTACTGACTTTGCCAGCAGAGTAACTAGTTCTTGAGAGTGGAGATTTCTACTCCCTTTGAACTGATTGTGGCGATTTGAATAGCACCGCCAGAAGCTATATCCCGCCTTCGTGCAGCATTAACCGCTCGTTTTGCTAGATCTTTCCCTTTACTGAGGGTCATCTTTTCGTCGTATTCGTCTTCAAGCACACCAAATGCTACCACAGATCCACTTCCAGTAGCAGTGAATTTATCCTCTTCAAGCATACTTCCAAGGGGATCAAGTGTGTAGATATGAGCTCCCTCCTCATCTACTCCTGCAATGATGAGCATTGAAATAAGGGGAAACATCCGGTTCCGAAAGAGTATGGACGAAGTAAGACGTGAGACTGCTTTCACTGACAGCTCACGCCCAATCTCTAACGCTTCCAATCTGGTAATTGCTCGGACACTATTAATTATCGCTTGGCAATCAGCGACTGATCCAGAAATCGTTACTGCTATTCTATCGGTGAGTTGATGGATTTTTGGAGCGGTGTCGCTTGCGACCAAGTAACCCATTGTTGCCTGCGATTCAGTGCCCAACACTACTCCATCAGTGCATTTCACAGCGACTGTTGTTGTGTGAGACATTAATCGCTGCCCGTCGTCTTGTCGTTTCATCATTTTTGAACCCTCTAAATCTTCTGGTCTCTGCATCCTGAATAAACATTTAAGCTTTCTTGTTTAGCAATTCCAGTAGTAACGCCAAAGATGATGGTTTTGGTCAAAAGATTTTTAGCTGGTCTGATTCTCCTTTTCTGCACGCGGTTTACTAGGAGATATAACATTGGCTCTTAGACCTGAAATCCACTCACCAAAAACTAAGCAGAAAAGACATGGTCGAGGATTTACTCTAAAGGAATTGAAGGATGCTGGCATTTCCTTAAGCGATGCGAGATGGATGGCAATTCCTATTGATCGTCGGCGAAGCACTCATTACACAGATAATGTCACTATCCTTAAGGAATATTTTGAACGCATAAGGAAGTTGAGCGAAGAGTCCAAGCCAGTAAAGCCGAAAGAAAAACCAGTTGTGCGGGAAGCTCCTAAACCAGCCCCAACTCCCGTGGAAACCGATTTGACCGAATTGCCCCAAATCACAAAGAAGATAGTAGAAACCCTAGTAGCTGTCGGGATAACGAATATCCGCAGCCTCTCTACAACATCACCGCGGCGTCTTGCTCGGCTTACAGATTTGAAACGTGCGCGCGCTGAGAAGCTAGTTGACGCTGCAAAGCGCCATGTTCGTAGTGAGTCACGCGCCGTTCGTGAGGAAAGGGTTCAGAAACCAAAAATCTCCGAACTGAAACATCTACCTGACATCAGCCGAGACGATGTACGAAGATTGAAGGACCTCGGTGTAACAAGCCTTGATGAGCTTAAATCAGAAAATACACGGGACCTCTCACTCCTAACTGGGATCCCAGAATCTCGTATCAAAGAATGGATTAAAATCATCCGCCAACTTCCGAAAGAATAACTAATTCTTCACTTATCTAACGATTCGATGTGAAGCAAAAGAAGGATTTTCTGTTAAGCATCCATTCTTTTGCATTTGGCGAAAATCAAGAAAAATAAGGGATAAAACCCTCTTGGTCGATTTTTGGGACACAGAAAGGCTGAAAAGGCGCAATAGCTGAGTCCCCACTAATTTGAACTGGAGCCGCAGTAATATGACCCCAACTGAAAAAACATCAAAAAAGTTAGCAAAAGTAAACGGTGAAATCTGCGGAATATGTCAGGCATGCGCTACAGTCTGTCCCACCAACGCTATCGATGTCTTTGAACATTACATCGTAGTACTGCCTGACAGGTGTACAGGCTGCGGCACTTGTACAAAGGTCTGTCCAGTGGAGGCGATTACACTTGTCAAACGATGACCATATACTAATCGTTGGTGGTGGTCCTGCAGGGTCTGCCACTGCATTAGCTGCACGACATGAAGGCGCAGAAGTAACTATCGTTGATCGGAAAACTCATGTGGGCATCCCGGTTCAATGCGGCGAAGCGATTGGTAAAACCGGGCCGGGCATCGCTGAAATCGAGATACCTGAAGAATCAATCCGAGTTCCTATCCGCGGGTTCAGAGTATATAGTCCTGCACTCATTTCAGTCGACTTTGCCGAGAAGGAGCCCAGCGGCTATATCATTGACCGTCGAGTATTTGACAAGGAGTTACTTGCTCGTGCTGCCGAATCAGGCTCAGATGTGCTCTTGGGCGCAAAAGTAATTGATTTGACACGGAAGAACGGCTCTGTTGATGGAGTTGTTGTCCGTCATAACGGCGCGCGCAAAACCATCAAAGCAAAAGTCGTGATTGGTGCAGATGGGGTAAACAGTGAAATCGCTCGCTTAACAGGATTACGACGTTCATTCAAACCAGCAGACATAGACTCCTGCTATGGATACGAAATGGTAAATTGTGATCTCGAATTCCCCGATTTAATGGAGTTTCTCCTAGGGAGCGAATTATGTCCACGGGGATACATCTGGATCTTTCCCAAAGGCGAGGGTCGAGCCAATGTAGGCATAGGCATTGGCGGCGGCTTCGGTACCCACACAGCTCAACAATATCTAGACCACTTCATAAAACATCACGAAATCGCTAAACGCCAACTAGCAAAGGCAAAGATTGTAGAATGCAGGGTTGGAGCTCTACCGGTCTGTGGACCCAATGAACAGAACGTTGTTGATGGTGCACTCCTCGTAGGGGATGCGGCTGGACATGTGCATCCAATAACTGGCGGAGGAATGGGCTATGCTATAGTGTGCGGTAGTATTGCGGGGCAAGTCGCAGCAAAATGCGTCTCAAAAGGCGATGTGTCTGCTGATAGACTCCAAGAATACGAAACGAAATGGCGAAAACGCTATGGTGACGAATTCGCTCAATCTCTGAAGCTTAGAGACCTTCTCATCGAAACTGAAGATCAAACCCTCGACAAATTGGCAAAAATAGTTACTGGAGATTCTGTCGTGAAAATGGCTTCAGCCCGAAAGGTGAAAATCTTTGCCAAGGCAATGGCTACCCGAGATCGAAAGCTCATAACTCTGATGAAAGAGTTGCGAAAACTGAAGATGGTCTGATTTCCACCTATCAGAAAGGTATTTCTTCAAGATAGAAAGTGTTTTCAATTCATCCATAAAATAAACTATAACTTTATCACTGCGAATTCACAAAGTTCTGATGGATATACATACGAGGTCATCTTATGGGAAACACTGCTACAGGAGCTATAGTTGGATTCATTACTGCAATCGTCCTAGCATTTGCCGTAATCTACGCAAGCATTTGGTTTAGCCTCCCGCTTTGGGGAAACGGGTTGATACCAACATATTTCGAAACCGATTTCATGCTGGGTTCAATTTTCGTGCAAATGTACATGGCAATGGCTGAATTTCTACTGCAAGTTTACAATACGGCAGGGAATAGCACATACATTATTGGGTCAATTGTCTGGATAATGAGTGGATTGGTTGCGGGAATGCTTACCCGCGATATTGTTAAAGGAGTTTCAGCAGGTCTAGTATCAGCAATTATTATGGCCCTTGTCTGCTGGATCGTCAAATGGGTTCTCATAGGCGGTTTTGCTCAGGGGGTCCCTGATATTACAATCTTACTTGGCCAGAATCTTCTAGACCTCCTTCTAATGTGGGTTATAAACGGTGTTCTAGCTGGGATAATCGCCGCCGTAGGTGGCGCAATTGGTGGAACTCTCACATCTCAAAGGGAAACGCGTTAGCGACTAGCAATCAACAACGCAAAGGCGTCATACTATGTCTAACATCCGACGTTCAGCACCTATTCCTCTAGGTGTGGTCATAGCCTCGGTTTTAGCTCTCCTCGTTTTCTTCCTAGATGAAAGGGCATTGAATACTTTGGTATTCTCAACTTATTCCGGATTAGTGGATACTAGCGCCTCATCTGCGTTCTTTGAAGTTGCTTGGTTGTTGGCAACATTAGATCGTCTACTCGACTTGTCTTCTCTGTTGTCACTTCTACTCTGGTCGGGCGTTATCATACTTGGGGCTTTAGCCTTTCGCCAACCTACTAGCTCGATGAAGATGACAATAACGGCTCCGCTCCTTTTTGGAGGAGTCTGGTTGCTTTTTGCCTACAAATATGCCCTTATTGCCGCATTCAATATTATGTTCTTCTTGTCTTTCTTCCTCTATCGATTTCTGTTCACTTTAGGCGTAGTGATGTTTGTAACTCTTCTTTTGTGTGTACCCTTCAGCTTAGCAAAGCGAAGGCGTTTCGAACAGATGAGAGTCCCTGATTCAGTTCTGTTTGTTTGTAAGAATTGCGGTGCTACCAGTCGTTCAAACCCTCTAGTCTGTATAGAATGTGGGGCTGAAGGCGAGCTGCTTAAACAAGGATAAAATAAACCGCGACTAAGTAAATTGTATTGAGGAAAACCCAATAAAGATGTTATAAACTTGCGAAAACCAAAGATTTATATCAACCGAGAGCATTATTCCTTAACGCCGAGTGGGGCAGCAGTCCTATATTTTAAACTGACCCGATCCCGAATCCCTCACAACATATAGGCAGAATCCCTCCTAGGGACCTTGGCCCGAGTCGTCCTCCCTTTGGGCTTCCTCGCCCTCCTCCCTCCTTCCTCTAGCTGCCCCCGGCATTATTTTTTCCTTATCTCAGGTTACTGGTAGGAGGCTGAGTATAACTGAAGTCCATTCCTCTGGCTGTATTAGACTGAGTTGACTTCTAAACCCTACGCTGCTTCACTTACTTTGAGAAGTATCCTCTTAGCTAATGCGAACTCGAGTACCTCAACTATCGCATATTCGGGAAGTCCTAGGAGGAAAGCGATGGTCTTTACGTCTCTTTTACCATCTACTAGAAATAGTACGTCCCGTGCGTAAGGGCCGAATTTATCAAAGAGAGAAGTTCCAATTGGCGAGCCTTTGTCAAGGGCTGCTAACAGGATTTCACCGCCTTGAGGGATTGAGGATAATGTGATGGATGGCTCAGATGAAGTGGAGGGCACTATTTGGGGAGAGGTTGTTGGGACAGGTGTAGCGTCAGTTGCAGGGGATAGTGTGGATGATGGAGTGGTCGAAGTTGATTGGGGAGTAACTTGAGGTGTTGGTGGGCTAGTGGTCCCTTCTGTTGAAGCAGTAGTGGTTGAAGCTGGTATGGCTGGCTTCTCAATTGGAGCCATTGTTTTAACAATTTGGAGGTCAAGGTCTCGAAGAGCTAGAAGCGTTGCCTTTGTTTTAACAACTGCAATGCCCAAAGAAAGGTTTGTTGGAAATAATACGGCGAGTAGCCAATCATCAATTATTTTTGATATGATAACTAGACCTTGATCGGTATTGACTGTCAATTGACTGATTTTTCCTTCGTAAAGTGTGACAGTCCTTTGGACCATTTGCTCGGTGCTAGTGTCCAGTGTACTTTGAAAAACCTGGTTCTCTGGGGAGACAATACAGAATGCCTTCACCATGCGGTCAAAACGCAGGTTGTCAAGCGCTCGACTTATTTCCTCTGACAAGACTGGACACATACCCGTTGTTATTGGTTAATTTGTACTGTGGTTTTCCGCTCTTTAATGTTTGCGCAACATTAGCCAGTCATATTGATTATAACTTGATTTTCTGCGCTTTTTATAATGCCAAAGCCTTTCCGCTCTAATTGAATGAGGGTGCCTGGCTTAAGGGTGCGTAAAGTGCTCTCACCAATTCCTTGCTCTACGCGAAGACTATTGGGGTTCAATTCATCACCGATGTATAATACGTCAGGCACATTCATCACTATTGGAACAGAATTATTAGTTACCCATTGGATTTTGAGACTAGCTGCAGCGAGGTCTTCACCCGCATAGGTGCAGCGTAATCTTTTCTGGGATTTTCGTTCAACGCGAACATTGTATAGATGTTTCAGACGGAAGATATCTCCCCTCGCTAGTCTTTGGGCATCTGCTTCATCAATGAAGACTTCTTGCTGAACATGAATAGTTCGGGTGCCCCGCTCTGCATAATCTGGATGAAGGGGTAGAACAGCATCAACTGGCTGGCTGTCTTTTATCATGACAGCTACCGGGTTTGTTACACAATAATATCGGTTTGCTAAAGGGTCTATAATCCGGCGATTAATCCCTACGATCAGCGACCAATCGATAATTGGCTGTGCAACACTCATACCTACTTCGTGGGTAATCTCCTTAATGGTGTCTGGTACAATTCCACGGTTGCGTAATGCGGAGAGTGTAGCAAGCCTGATGTCGTCCCATCCAGTAATCACTCCTGCTTCAACGAGAGGGCGAATTCGTCTTTTACTAACTGGTGACCCCTCTATTGAGACGCGTGAAAATTCTTGAATAAATGGTTGAGGTAATTCGAAGAGGTCACGGATATACGCCTGCAATTCGCCCCGGCTGGCGAATTCATTACTTCGAAGTATGTGGCTGATACCGTTAAGGTGGTCCTCTAGTGCCACAGCAAAATCATAGGTTGGCCAAAGTCTAAACTTCTCCCCTTGGAAGGGATGTGGGTGTTCGATGATACGAAAGATATTGGGATCACGCATAACCGCGTTTTCGTGGCTCATATCGATTTTCAGCCGGCAGACTAGCTCCCCTTCGTTATATTTACCACCAAGAACATCATCCCATATCTCTAGATTTGTTTCCTTTGTATTATCACGGTGAGAGCAACCGATTCCTTCTCGTCGCTTCTGTCTAATCGTTTCAACTGGACAAAAACAGATGTAAGCAGCCTCTCTTTCAAGAAGCTCCCGTGCTCGCTTGTAGAAGAGTGGCACATCATCTGAAACTTTGATTTCTCGATCCCAATCCAGCCCCATCCAGTTATACCCTTCTCTAAAAGCGTCATAGAATTCTTTCCGCACAAGGCGAGGGTTTGTGTCCTCAAAACGAAGGATAATGCCTCCCTCGTATTTACGAGCATAGTACCAATTGATGAAGCCAGCATATGCATGTCCAAAGTGTGGATACCCACTAGGTTCAGGCGGTAATCTCGTAATTACCTGTCCCTTCTCTGCACCAAACAAGGGTGGCAGTTCTTTAACTCGGCGTTCGTGGCTTACCTCTAACATCTCTGGAGCAAGAGCTTGAAGTTGTTTAACCTGTTCCTCAAGGGGAAGGGCGTTAATCACTTCTACAGTTTCCCTAACTAGGGAGACGATTTCTTGTGCTTGCCGACGTAGATCAGGCCGTTCAGCTAGCAATTTTCCAATTACCGCCTTAGTGTCAGCTTTACCCCCATATTTTACGGCATTAGCCAAGCTGTATTTTCTGACAAGTAGTGTAATTTGATTTTCTATCAAAATGGATTCGCCTATCTTAAGATTCGAGGTTAATTATTGTGGGAAAGGAAGACACTTATGGTTTTGCGTGTACGTCTAGGGTAACTGGCTTTTCTCCATTATTCTATGGAGGACCTGAGCATCCAGTACTTGGAGCCAAGAGATTCTGCTGGGAGTGTATTCTGCGCTTTGGCCAGAGAAGATTTTCTCGATTCGATTTACTACTTCTTCTTTTGTCAGTTGACTGACATCAATTTCGAATATTTTTTCGACTGGGTGGCGGTGCATAGCTTGTGAAGTGCATTCACCTAGAATCTCCGCTTGTATATTCTCTAGGATTTTTGCATGGGTCCATTGGCGCTCCTTAAGCCTATCTGCTAAAACAATAGGATGGCATCGGAGAACTACAAGATACTTCAGTAACTCATCAGGCACGATATCAGCGAAGTGTCCCAGTACTAAAGGCGTTCGTCTAGCGTGAGGCAAACGTGCTGCTAAATACTCCTCTAGAGCCTCCATATCAGCAACTAAGGTATCTCGGGCTTCATCTCGTCTTGAATACAGCTTCTCCCTTTCCACGAGTTGGCTTAACTCCAGCACCTCTACATTAAGCCTTTTAGCTAGTAGCATACCTGCTGCAGTTTTCCCCGTTCCAGGAGTTCCTGAGATGGCCAACACTTGTTTCACATGGACACCTTACAATAATGGGTAACACTACTCGTTAAGAATAATTTGTGTGATGGGAGGGTTCAAGAGAACCGCGCTTCATCTAAATATGGTATCTACTACTCTTCAAATTCTTGGGTTATCGCATCACATAGGGCTATTGATTCAATTTTCGGTAAGAGTTCGGAAACTTTTGTGTCAAGGACCGGGCATGTACAGCCTATTTCAATAAAGTCTGTTTCTGTTCCGTCTACCTGAAACGGCTCATCATCTGCTTCTGGGAGTTTCCATCCTCTTGGACTGTTATCCTCTATTGCTGCAATAAGGGTTGCACGATCCTTATTCTTTGCTCTACTAAGCAGTTGTTTAAGGATAACAGCGAGGAGCGGGCATTCATCCACGCAAGCGACTTTACTTTCTTCTGCTGAATCAACAGTCATCAATAACACACAACCACAATTCTAAATCAAATCATGTAAAGACGGAGTGTTCTTGGTAGCGCTTATACTGGCCCCGTTCGTAGGCTTCAAGGGCGGCTAGCTCTCGCTGAAGCCGAATTCTGTGTTGACCTCGGGTCGCAGCTATTGCCTTTAGTAGTAGCCGTTTCTCTCGACGAATATCATCAGTCTTCACCGTTAGGGGGACATGATGATTTGTCGGTATCGGTGTAGAGGCGGACGCCATTTTTATTGACACTTCTTGGACTCGGGGAGTAGCGAAGTAACCTACTCACCACTCTCTTCTACGCCGACTAAAACCCCTATTTCCATATTTAAACTTGTAGGGAGTACCATATAAGTGAAAAAGACCATTCGCGTTGATTTACTCACGAGCCAAAACAATCAGAAGCCCGCTCTACCATCTAAGTCTGGTCTGTGGTCTGGAACTGTGTTCCATGAACAAAACTTCGCGTCTGCACGACTAGCTGCTTCTTTAGTAGCTCCTCAAGGGCGGTCCGTACACGCGCTTGAGGCCATCCCGTAGCCACCATCGCTTGCTCCAGAGAAAGCGCTCCTCCCTTTCGGGCAGCAACATCTAGCAGCTCTGCTGCATCGTCACTTAGGAATTCTTGATGTATGCGAATCATAACCGTGCCTCGACTTTCATGGAGGCTAAGCACCTTCTCCTTCTCCAGCTGAGCTAATGCTCTCCGAAAATCTTTGAAAGAAACATCAGAGAAATAACTTGCATCGTGAAGCTGAGAATACAAATCAGCAGCAGCGATTGTCGTCGGCTTTGCGAGACTAGAACGCTCTAATGTCAACAGATAGACAAGATACTCCTCTAAGGTGTCAGGTGGTTTTAGTGTAATCTGAAAATCACTCTTCAAGCGTCTAAGAGTGTCTTCCCCCTCTGCGAAAAGCCGTGCCCGGTGAGGTGTCTCACTATCGACACGTTCAAGTCGTGCACGAAGTTCCGCATCCCTAGCAGGATCCCGCTCGGCAAGCTTACTCTTTAAATGCTGGCTGAAACGCCTATACGCCTCATCTAATTCATCTGTTTCTTCTTCAGGCATTGGCTATCCCTATCTTGCAAGTTAATAATAATCTAGTGTGTATCGTGAATTTAAAGCCTCGGAGATGTAACAACATAGGAGGTGTCTTGGCTGTGGAATGCCCAATGCTTCTGTCCACAAATGTTGGAGCACGATATCTGCATCAATCTACCAAGCTTCTAGTAATAGGCTCTTGTGTTAGACAAGAACACCCCAAAATCCTAAAAGCATACGCCAAAGACAGCGTATGTTTGCATGTTTGTTTAGAGACTTACCACATGAATATGGCTGAGACCAAATTAGCCTGTATAGTCAAGATTCATCAACCAACTGAATTAACCATCCTCACTGTCGACGGCAGTCCCCACTGCTTTCAGCTCCATGTCATTGCTGAAGACTTACGCCGCTACTTTGACCTCGACACAGCAGTGAAACACCTCGTAATTGAGCGTGGCAAAGTATATGCTATAGACAGAGTAGCAGTGAAGACTGTGCGTCACCTGCACAAGGTACAGCGACTTCTAGAACAACATGGGTCGGCGAAGATAGACTAGCACAGGTCTAGGCGCGGTCAAAGCTAATGGTTCGAAGAGCGCCTCCGGTTCCGTGTTATAACTATGGCGTCTTGATTGGCTTTCTACGTTGATGGGTGTGGGAAACCTGTAATCGCAAGATGTACGCATTGGTGAGGTTCGCTGTTGTAGGAAAAGAGTTGGTGTTGGTGCTGTAGAGTTTACCTCCACCCAAATCTGGGGGAGCTGAATGTGAATATCTGTATAATTGGCGATGAAGGTGTGATTGTAGGGTGAGGTGACATCAAGGGTCGCCTTGGGGAAGTGCATGGGCTGATCAGGGTTATAGGGTGTTTCTTGATAGCCTGCCTGGAGATAGAATTCGCATTGTTCCGTGGCAAGGTCTAGCAAGCAAAAGGACTCTTCAGTAAACGTGGTTACGTTTAACCAGAATACAAAGCCCCACGCGTCGTTTCCCATGAACGTGAAATCCGTATCAAATGAAATGGTTTCTTCGGTCTCCGTGTAATCTGAATTAGGTGATTGACTTGTTCCAGTCATTTCTACTCGATATATTGAAATGTTTGCCAGGAGAGTATCGCCGTCGTAGACTTGTCTTGGGAACTCAAGGCGGGCTCTACCATAAGAGTAGCCGATTGTATCTACTGGGTAGGTGCTAAGAGAGATGTTACATTCCACGAGTGTCCAGTTATTGAACACAAGTTGCCTGTTCTCAGTCTCAGGTTCTACAGTGCAGTTGAAGGAGGTGATAAAGTCGTCGAGGGTCTCATCTCGTATTCCTTCGTCATTAGCGCTGTCCAACGTGTATCCGAAGAGGAGAGACCAATACCCTTCAACTGCTCCCTCAAGTTCACGAGTGGTGTTTATCGGTAGTAAAATGTCGTTAAATGTGAAGTTGATGCTGCGGTCTTCGATAATGGGGTTGAGGAGATAGGCGTTCCCGAAGTAGTCCCAGGCAATAGTGTTTTCTATAGTGAAGTTATGATCCTCGTCAAAGGTGTCAACTATACTGAAGTTTAGTGGGTCTTCACTCCCATGAGAAGCTATGCCAAACCGTTCCACCATCGAATCTAGGGTGAGATTACTATCCGCGTCAACATTGAAATAGAATATGTCCTGTTGCAGGAAGTACACATCAGCTAAAGGTTTCTCTGACGGTACTGGAGGAAGAAGGCTAATCCAAGCAATAACAACTGCCACGAAAATGACTGCGATAACCGCGATGACAAGGGTCCCCTTTATCCAATTAGGCATGCGTCGGATGCGATAAGTAACTCGACGTTCTCGTCTCCTCTGGAGCTTCTCAGGTACCCGTTCCAGTCGTTTCTCTCGACGTTTCCGTTTGCGACGACGCTTCGGCGGCATGATTGTATTCCTGCCTCACGAGGCGGTATCGTGGTCTATCTTTCCTTATTTCAGTCTTGCGGAACCGAATACCCATAGCTGGAGGGAAAGCTTAAATTAACGATAGGTTTTCGAACAACTACTATCGCCCCTCTGGAGCTTGTCAAAGTATGTCTGAAGATGACACACCGGTTGATGAAACAATCGAGCCCACACCTTCCAGCGACGAAGAAAGCACAGAAGAAGCTCCTCCTGCTGCTAAAGAGAAGCCGAAGCGCAAAGAAGAGAAGCCTTCTAAGGGAAGAACCCGCCTTACAGTACTCCAGGCTGCTGTCTTGGAGACTATACGGGAGCGCGCGCAACGACCCGGAGCTATCCGTACAATCATCCGTGGTGTTGGTGGAGTGGATGTTCCGCAAAACGATATTGTTCGTAGTCTAAATGAGCTGAAAGAGAAGGGCTTAGCCGACAAGGTTACCGCAAAGGCTTGGCAGGCAAGGTAGTGCATACCAATTTGGTTATTATTGGATTCTATCTTCTTTTACTTCGCTTCAGTCTAGCTAAAGCTTCTTCAGCAAGTTTTATAGCCTTCTCCTTTTGCTTCTGAACCTTGTCTAGCTCCTTCTTCAATGTCTTGTTTTCTTCACGTAGCTCACGTATTTTTAGTTCAGCGGCTTTTAGCTCTTCACTAAGGGCAGCGACTCTTTGGGGAACACGCCCGGTCCCTCCCTCGATTGAAGCGTGAAGTTCTTCAAAGCGTTTCACAGCCGCTTTCATCCTATCTGCAAAGCTCTTCCGCAGCCGACTGCGGCGTCTTTCTAGTTCCTCAGCAGCCTGTGGAGCAGCAAAATCTAGCGGATTGAACCCAATAGCTCCATGAGTTGTCTTCCTGATGCGAATATCCACAATTAATGGTACCTTAACCGCATCTCCCGCTATCACAGCCTGACCCACTTCGAGATGTTGTAGGTCGTCCTCCCATTCACGCGAAAGACCTTCAGTGGATTGGGTGGTGATATCCACATCACGAACATCGGTGAGTTGGTGTATAATCCACGTACCAACTTGACTACGGACGTGAGTATCGAGTAATTGTGGTTTCTGAGTAATCACTACAAGGTTCGCCGCAAACTTACGCCCTTCTTGGGCAAGGAGCCGCATCATCTTTGTTGTAGCCGCTTTCCCTCGGTTCGGAGCGAGAAGGTGTGCCTCATCTACGAAGCAATAGAAGGGGGGAATCTCTCTATTGGTTGCGGCTTCATACAGGCTGTACAGGATTTCAGTAGATAATGCTTCTTGTACGCCAAGATCAAGGCCACGGAAGTTAATGATAGTGCCTTGACCCGAGACCACCAAATCTTTAGGCATTGTGCCTAGCACGGCTTCAATGGGTAGGTCTGCGCCAGGATTGGCGGTTAGATCAGCGAACTCGATGACTTGTTCTTCGTAACTTTTCGGTTTAACATCAAATCGTTTGCTTCCTTTCTCTGCAGGAATTTTTAGACTAGAATATTCGCCATGTCTGTCTAGAACTACAATTGGAATTCCTTTTTCAAGGAACTCTTCCATAATCACAGCAGCGCTGTAACTTTTTCCACTCCCAGTCTTTCCTACAATGAAAAGGCGGCCCAGCTTCTTAATGGGAAGAAGTACACGGATTTGGTCATAACCTGATAATAGTCCCGCATAGACTGCTTCATCGCGAGGAATATCAATACCAAGGGCTTCACCGACGATGCTGGGTGAGGCTTTATACACTGATACATCCGGGTTGAAGGGAGTTCGTGGCATAGAACCCACGACAGTACAGGTGCCTTTTGTTTCGTGCTGCTGTCTCCATAGTTCCTTGACTAGAAGTAGATACTCTTCGCCTTCATGAATGATAGAAAGGAACTCGTTACGACCGACAGAATCAAGCTCAGTAACACGAATGTTAATCGTAGCTGTTGTGGTCCGACCGATAATTTCAGCAACCGGCTCTGCTGAGGGCTTTGCTTTTGATGGCAACTTAAATACTCCTCGCTGAATAGGAATGCAGAGTTCATCCCTAAAAGAGTTCGGCGTAAAGCTTTTTGCTTGCTAGAGATGCTTTAACTAGAAGGGGTGCTGTTAATATTGAGGGCTTCAAAAGAAATCCCCACCGCTGAGCTATCCCCAAGCCTTGCCTTTGGGGCTGCTTACTATTCAATATCTTCCATAAGAACTCGGCTCATAAGTATCACTGAAACTTTCACAAAAGAGGGCTTCATTGGGAAGGCAACCTTTTCCTCGCCAATCCCTGATTCAGATGCCCATTTAGAAGTTGTGCTTGAAGTCGACTCTTCTGCACCACAGCTTAAACTTGAAATTTCTGGTGTAGAAGAAGCGAAGCTGAAGATTTATCTCGACGAAATCGCTCGACGAATCACTGAAACACTAGATCGGTTTAGTCAGGTTTCTGGTGTCACTCTTTCGAAGGCCTCCAAGGCAGTTATTGTAGAACGCAAGCTTGACGAAGCAATCGACCAGCTCTTCGATAATGCTGATTTTCAAAAGGTCTACGTGATTGTCGCTGATGCACGGGAGCGACTGATTCGTTTAGGAGGTTTTGATCCACTCACTCTTCAGATGGGATCAGCGCTTACGCCTCTAGCTGGGCGTACAGGTAAAATTCCTAAAGCTGAATATGAAGAGTTGGCCCTTCACTTACTACGCTGGAAGAAATCTATCAAGACTCTTATCGAATCTGTAATAAACTCACAAGAGGAGGACTAAGACCCGTACTAGGCACCATAACGCCACTTGTTTATTCGCTTCTCTTCCCGGGTTTGCTTCTTGTAGATTTTATAATGCTCTGTGCAGAGGTGTGCTCTTCGAGCTCTGCTACTTTTGAGAGTAAGTGATGCTCCTTGAAGAACTTCAGTTACTTTTGTTCGACTAAAGGACCGAACAGCAGGCTCACTACATCCCTCTACACTACATATTTTTTCCTTTACCATTTTTGGCTCCTCTTAGTTAGCTATGGAAATACCACTTCAATGGCATTCCTAGGACATTTAGCGCGACAATCTAGGCAGAGAATGCAATCTCCGCTGTAAAGACGACCCCAAGGCGCCTCCATTACCCGAACAGCCATAGGACACTCCTTCTGACAGCGTTGCGACTCACATGAACTGCCTGGACACTCCGCGGGGCGTCGTGATATTCCGAGAAGGCTGAACCGGCTGAAGAGACCCATTAAGGCTCCTGTGGGGCAAATCCAACGACAATAAGGGCGGCGTATAAAGAGGGCTAACACGAGGATAATAACAAGAAAGACTAGACGGAACCAGATTAGAGGTCCCCATGATAACATTAACCCCCATTGTGTAACGAAAGGTGAGATATGTCCTTGTAAAGCAAGGAGAGGAATCACAACAAAGAAGGTTCCTTCAGGGCTTAACACACTCCAAAATGCTATGGCAAAGGGACCTAAGGTAGTCCGAAACGCCTCATCAATTCCTAGAAATGTCCAAGCTCCTAACCACACGGTAAACAAAAGAGTGATTCCCAGAACCACATACTTTATGGTTGAGAGATTGTCGTTGGTTTTGCGAGAAGGATACCGTGTTCGAATAGGGGTGAGTGAACACATATCCTGTACAAAACCAAATGGACAAATCCAACCGCAAAAACTCCGTCCAAGGAGTGCAGACACTACTAAAGCGATGCCCAGCGCTAAATATGGAAAAGCCCCACTTGCACCTATAAGCATAATCGCATCAAAGAAGCCTACACCTGTTCCTGCAGGATTACCATGGGGCATCACATACGGGAGAGGAATGTAACCAAATGTAGGGATTAACCAGCCTACTCCCATAAGGAGTGGAGACGAAAGAAGGGGATCATAACCAAGAATCCAAGTTATTGCAGCCCAGTTCAGTATGAAAAACATAATCAGTTGGACGAAAAAGCGGGTAATACGGATAGAAAGCAGTTCATCAAAAGCCTTTTTGGTCCAATAATGAATTCGTCTGTAAGGGCGTGTACGATTTAGAATCGAGAGTTTGACTCCATGCAGAATTTGACCGACCGTTCGCCGGGGTTGCTTCGGCTTTTCTCTTGGAGTGTCTTGTTCTTTTGCTGTCACTCAAGCTCTCTCCTAGGAAAGTGGCGGGGGGAAAATATAGGCATCGGAAACTCGTTGTAGCCAGTAATGAATTATTTCATGTTGTCCTAAGGCTAGACCAAAAGCTAAGGCTGAAAGACCAATACAGATGAGAGCTATAGCGATTGCACGTCGATTCATGGGATTCAGGCGCCTCTCACATTTTAGAAGTCAGAGAGTGTGGAATACGCTATTGTTTAAAAGACTTTGCGCAGCGACAAGCTCACTTGCCTGATTATTTTATCCCACGGAGAATCGTTTCGAGTATCTCTACTTGCCTGCCAAGTTGTTTTGTCCTTTTCTCAAGTGTTTCCTTATTTTGCGTATGCGCTTTCTCACTGACCTCGCCCACTTCATGCCGGGCTTCTAACATTGCCAACTCGTCTCGTGCTGCAGCATATTGTGCCTTTAAGAGCACAAGCCACTCTTTAGTGAGGACTAGCTGCTCTTGGTACTTCGCCTCGGTTTCTCTAAGACCAGTGTCGTATTCCCTCTTAAGGCGTTGATACACACTTTCACGCGTCTTTCCCTCCAACTTCAACTCCTCCAGTTTCTCTAACCTTTCGGACCATAAATGCCTTGCTTTCTCCGCTTCTTCAAAGGGGAAAGGTTTCAATTTAGCCTTCAACTTCTTCTCCCGACTCGTAAGGTCCTTAATCCTCTTCTTCAGAGGCTTCATTTTCTCTTCTAGCTCAGCAATCGATTCCTCACCCTTCTCCAACTCAGCCTGCAGCCGTTCGATTTCCTCCATTAGCCCTTTCTCTTCTTTCTCCAACTCTAATAATTGCCCACGCAACTCCAACTGGGCTAGCACATCCGCAGGTATCTCGGTTACCGGTCTAGATCTAGACACAGTGGTCGATGTCGAAGAATACTCCCGGCGAGAAACACCCCGTGATGATGACGTTAAGGGACGACCACAATACTTACAGAATTTCGCGGTACTCCTCACAGTATTACCGCAGCTGCTACACACTGGTGCCAACTTATTCACCACTGCAATTCTGTTATTTCTAACATTTATATTTCTCCAATTGCGAAAGCCTCTGGCAATTAGAACGCTCTGAGCGATTCTGACTCACCCAAAAAGTTATCTGCCTCGCTACCGTACCAATTCGTGAAATAACCTGTGAGGGATGGCACATGCTCCAATTCGATATTATGTTTTGGTTACCAATCATCGTGGTGATCATTCTTGTTTGTATTCTAGTAATCATCCTACCGATGATCCGCGTCCTCAAAGAATATGAACGAGCGGTCATTTTCCGCCTCGGGCGAGCAATTCCCGGCGTAAAAGGACCCGGCGTCATCATCCTAATACCAATACTAGACAAAATGACTAAAATAGATCTCCGCGAGCAATTCTTCGAAATAGAACACCAACGTTGCATAACAAGTGATAACGCGCCCGTGGACATTGATCTACTTATCTACCATCGAGTCGTTAATCCCCGTGACAGTGTCCTCCGCATCAAAGACTTCAGCGGCGCCGCCCTTGGCATCAGCCAGACAACCCTCCGAGCACTCGTCGGCGACATCACCCTCGACGACGTACTCAGCAAACGCGAATACATCAACTCCCTCCTACGCGAAAAGCTCGACGAAGCAACCGAGCAATGGGGTGTGAAGGTTACTAAGGTTGAGATTCGTGAGATTCTGCCGCCTGCGAAGGTGAATGAGGCGATGATTCTGCAGATGGATGCTGAGCGTCGTCGTCGTGCGATGGTGACAGAGGCTGCCGGTCAGCGGGAGGCTGCGATTGCTGTTGCGGAAGGTCAGAAGCAGTCAGCGATTTTGAAGGCTGAGGGTGAGAAGCAGTCAGCGATTTTGCGCGCTGAAGGTGATGCGCTGGCTCTACAGAAGGTTTTCGAGATCGCTCGTAAGGTTGATGAGAAGACTATGACGCTCCAGTATTTGCGCACTCTGGAAGCACTGGGAGCAAGCCAAAGCACCAAGTGGGTTGTACCACTAGAGTTCACGCAGTTGGTGGAGCCTGTCAGAAAGTTCCTTAGTAAGGCGAAATAGGAAACATCGTTGGGGCTGCTGTATTAACAGGCAGAATTGGTGGCTGCAGCTGGTGTGGTTTAGCTAGCTAGTGCTTTAATTCGTTCAGTGACCTTTGCTTGGCTTGCGGGATTTGAGACGATAATGTAATCTTTTCCTGCGTCAAGAGAACCAGCTAATCCAGTTGTTATCTCTTCAATGAGGAACATCAGCGCCTTCTCTGACTCGAGTTCACGGATTTGTAGGCTGCCGTCAGCGAATACAAAGCTTGTTTCCTGCCATTTACCGGGTCCTTTATTGACGAGTATATAGAGGTAATCATCGGTGAGGAAGGTCGCTGACTTTGCCTTCCAGGCCTCTTCTAGTATCCCTAATATCTTTGCTGCATTCTCTTGTTTACTCATCTTTGGACACCCTGTTCTTTACAGCTATTATCTGGTATTCGAAGAGAGTTAAAGGTTTGGTAATTAATTCGGAAATAAATTGATAAACCTCGTTCAGGGCTTCATCCAAGAAAAGACAAAGTATTGGGTCTTTCCCTTTCTGGGAGTCGCGAGAACGAATCTTTTTCGAACGGAGGTAGCGAGCCGTCCAGCACGGACAACTTCTATCGCTGATATTTCGTCAGAGTTAGCTACTACTTGGATTATGAAGAGTGAATGGTCGATACCAGGGCCCTGCTTGTAGACCGCAAAGTCTGCACCGAATTTAAGACCGGGTCTTACTATGAAGCCGCGGTTCCTGAGGTCTTCATAGACTTGGTATTTCTGTGAAAAGTTGACATGATGGCTCTCGGCAATTTCTACTAGTTCTTTCTTCGTGAGGGATTCCGATAAATCCTTCAAATAGACTCGGAGTAAACCTTTGTTGAACAGGTAGAGTGCTTCGAAAAAGGATAGTTGAGAAGGGCGATCAAACTCGGTAGTTTTTGGCTTTCGGATTCCCAGAGGTTTGCCGAAAAAGCCTTTGGCATAGAGCCGTGACCCCTCTTCGGGGTTCCAGATTACGACCATATTTTCAATAATCTGGGCAGGAATCTGTTGTTTTGGTGTCATGTAGTTTCGCTCGTACATGGCTGCTGGTTTGCTGCCCTAGAGCCCTTAATGCCCGCGCGCAACAGCGATGATGCGAATGGCATCTGCTGCATCTTCGGCTGCGTCCGCTATTTCTTCAAGGTGTTGAGTAAGATCTTTCAATCTTAGCAAAACAAGAATATCTAGCTTCGACCTGTAAAGCGCTTGTAAAATCCTCCTATGCCCCTCATCGACAGCTCGTTCTGCTGCATCGACTTCCATAGCTAGCTCTATCGCTTTTGATGAATTCTGAGCGAGAAGAAGGATTGCTTGGCGCATGTTTGTAATTGCGTCATCGATTGCGTCAAGCATTGTTTTGATTTGGTTTTTTATTTTTGTGTCTGGTTGGTAATCCTCAAGCCCTGTTAGGTCCCAAGCAGTTGCTTCGCATATGTCCGCTATATCATCGGTTGTCATGGCTAGCCGGAAGAAATCGCTACGGCGTAGCATTGTTTCAGAAACGGAAAGCTCATCAAGTAGGCTACGTTTGATACTGTCTGCTTCTCGTTCTAACTGAGCTAGCTTGTTAAAGAGCTCCTTTTGTCGCTCCTTTTGTCCATCCATCCAGTCCTCAATCATCATTCGGAGTGTCTTAGCAGCTTGCAGGACTACGCCGGCATGATCCTGTGCGATACCTATCGCCTTATTTTCGGCTCGGTTTCCAGTTATTTCAAGCGTCAAATTAACCTTACCCCATAGACGCTGTGACGGTCAGCGGTCTTCTATTAAAGGCTAACGGAAATCCACTTTCTTTGATTGTAGTACTATCATCAGGATGCTGCCGCAGCTAGCGCAAGTATCGCTGGTACTTCCAGTATTGTCACGACAAGTCCTATGGCGAGGCAAAAGGCCCAAAAGGGCGCCCGTAGTGCAGTTTGGCGCAGAGCTGTGAGAGTGCCAATTCCCACGACCAAGGGGACAAGCACTATTATTGCTAATGCGGGAAGAGATAGCCAATAAAACTCTCCTAGAAGAAAATCAAGGCCTACTAGCCCAAACGTTGCTGGTACACTTAACAGAAAACTCAGTCGTAAGGACTCTGTTCTCTCAACACCCCGTAACAAGAGCCAGGTTAGCGTCATTCCTGATCTACTTATCCCTGGGAGCACCGCAAAACCCTGCACGATTCCTAAGATAAAAGCCTCCAGTAAAGATAGGTTTCCGAGAAGTTGCGTTCCTCCCGCACCACGCTGGAAATAAAGAATCACACCTGTGAAAAGTAATAAGACACCTACCGTCAGAGACACAGTTTCGCCTAATAGTTCCCATTGCTGGGTAACAAACACTTGGAGCATGAAATACAGCGGCAGGGCGACCAGAACTGTCCCCAAGGTTCCAACGATGACAAACCAGAATAACGGACCAAATATTTTCTTGGATTCAATGTGTTCTGATTGCGCTGAAGGATTATCTGTGTGAATACTCTGGAATAGAGGTCCAAATATGTCATTTCGGTAAAAGAGAACTATTGCTATTGCGGTTCCGAGATGCAACCAAAATGCAAGGGTTAGGGCTGTATCCGGTGCAATTCTAAAAACATTCCACGCAACTAAAACAAGTTGCCCTTCAGAGCTGATGGGAAGATATTCCATCACTCCTTGTAGGAGCGCTAACATCAATAAGGGAACAAGCGGAACTGACATGGGGATTCACGAAGGATGATGATGATGAACCTGCAGCTATAAAGATTTTCGGCAAATTGACACATCCACTTACTGTGTAGATAACAGGGGGAGTCGGCATGAAGGACATACGTGGTATGCGCCTTTCAAGTACGAATGTAGACAATCTTGGTGGTAAAGCATCCCACAGGAACTACACTGGAATGCAGGAATTTTCTTCTTCAGTGCGCGTTTACACAACACACAAATTCCTTGTATTCCTTTTATGCGCCGCATCAGTGTAGGCTTCGACAACATCAGTCCTATAAAATCATCAGCAAAAGGGCAGTAAGCTTTGAATATCCCGTCCCCTCCAACACAATTACAGTAGAGCCCTCCCAGATTTCGCCCTTTTAGTAGTATTCTACCCTCTGGGGATGTTTCGATTTTTTCCCAGCAAGGCGTTTTGCAGAGTCGTTGAAAAATCTGTTTAAACCCGATTATGAAGCCGCGTGCAACCGCTTGGCTTGTCGCAGCCAGCTCTTGCTCCTCCCACGTTTTTGGTCGGATACCTGTAATATCATTCACTAGGTGCCCAAGTTCATGTGCAATAAGAGCTTCTATTTCTGATTGCCCCCAATCGGCTTGGTGGGTGTTCACCGTGACCAGATGGAAGCGTTTAATTGTCCGCCCGCGTCTTCGAATGCGCCATGTGGATACCTGAGCTAGTGTGCCCTTCTTAGTGACCCCGAAAATAAGACGGAACTCGTCTCGCTTTAATTCGGGAAATCGAGGGAGCACGTTCTGTTCAAACAGCTTCTCAAGAAGTGAATCACTTCTCTCAGGCCAAACATCTTCTCTAGCTTGTCTTCTCTGTGGTGTCATAACATACTTGTCGCTCTTCACTTCAATGGTTATTCAAGTTATCGTTAAGGGAAAGATTGCCTATTCCAGCCTAAAGATTAGCGATTCGTCTTCTAAGTTGAGGTAACTGCCTTTTCTCCTCCTAAAGAGTTAATAACCTCTGCGGCTCATTGTCAAAGGGAGGGCTCTTCCGTGGACCCGTTTACGTCTGAATCTTCTGGCAAAGAATCTAAGGTTGTGCTTCTACGCCAGATGATTAAGCTGGATTTAGTTAAGAAAGAGCTCCTGAGCTGCTTAGTGGATGGCTTATGGCATTCGACTACAGAGCTTGCGCGTCGCGCCCGTATGCGGAATCCCATTATTGGCATAGTGACTGTTGGCACTATTCTAATACGCATGCAGGAGCTTTTAGGGAGAGAATTCCTTGAAGAAATGGTTCAGAAGTCAAATGAGGGGATAACGTCGTGGAGGCTGGGGATTGAATGGATGGAGGCAGTTCGTGAATTCATTCAACAAGTGGATGTCCCGCCAGTGTTCTCTCCAAATACAGCTCAAGGAGAAATGGAAGATGGACAATCGACTTAATGGCGCCCATTTTCCATCTCGCCTATTCTCCGAGGCGCTCAAAGAATTCTATGAGCTCTACACTGCGTAAAAGCTTAAGTAGCATTAGTTATCCCTTTTCATTAAAAACTGGATAGTGAATCGATGCCTAGAGAAAAATCAACCAGAATTATCCCTCTTGCTCCAATCGACCGGCTTATCCGCAGAGCAGGCGCTGAAAGGGTAAGTGAACAAGCTGCTGGTGAACTTGGTGAAGTTCTTGAAGAGCTAGGAATCGAGATTGCAGCAATCGCTAAGGAATTATCCGAGTTCGCAGGACGAAAGACCGTAACCCGAAAGGATGTAAAGCTAGCCTATAAGCAGTGGAAAAAGATTCGACGCTGATCTTCACATGAATTGTAAAGAATAAGTCAACTGATTTTTGGCTAGAACCTCTTTCTACTCAGTCTACGAGTTAGCGAACAATACTAATGCTTATTATATGCTAGACGAGTAAAACATAACCGAGGTGGCAGTGATAACGAAACAACATCTTCGTCAAAACCTCGTTACCCAGCGAACTCGCACGATTTCCTATGCGATTAGAGATGTGGTTGTGGCCGCCAAACTGCTAGAAGCAAAGGGCAGAGCCATAACCTATCTAAACATTGGTGATCCGTTGGTTTACGACTTTCAAACTCCTCCTCACATCGTTGATGCATTCTGTGAAGCTGCACGCAAGGGACTGAATGGATACTCCGCTTCGGCAGGGGTTCCCGAATTTCGTGAAGCAGTTGTTGAGAAGGAACGTAAAATCAACCAAGTTAAAATCGTTTCAAATGAGGTCATTGCCACAGCTGGTATATCAGAAGGAATTCAAATGATGATGGCGGCCCTAGTACATCCAGGATCTGAAGTGTTGTTGCCTGGACCAGCTTATCCTCCGTACATTGCTTTTGTCCGCTTTTTCGGTGGCACTCCTCGAACTTATCATTGTATTGAGGAAGAGGGATGGCGCCCTGATATCGAAGATTTACGTGCAAAAATAAATGATAAAACCGCTGCAATAGTCCTAATAAACCCGAATAATCCGACAGGTGCGCTTTATGATCCGAAGACAGTCCAAAGTCTCATTGATTTGGCTGGAGAACATGGTATTCCTCTTATCTCCGATGAGGTTTACGATAGGATAACATACGGTCAAAAGCTTACCAGCACAGCTGCTCTTGCGAAAGACGTACCAGTAATCGGATTCAATGGGCTTTCCAAGGTTTACTTGGTTCCTGGGTGGCGAGTTGGGTATATGTACTTTCACCACCCCAACGGCGAGTTAGCGGAACTGCGTGAACATATTTTAAAACAGGCTAGGATTCGCATTTGCTGTAATGCACCTGCGCAATACGCTGCAGCCGCTGCACTGCGTGGTCCAGACAAATATCTAGAAGATGTAGTCAAGCGCCTCCGTACAAGACGTGACCTTTGCTGGAAACGCCTCAACGAAATAGAAGCTATCTCTGCAGCCAAACCAGAAGGGGCTTTCTATATCTTTCCGAGTATCGATTTACAGAATCGATGGAAGAATGATGAGCAGTTCGTTATGGAGTTACTCAAAAAAACAGGAGTTCTTGTTGTATTTGGATCGGGGTTTGACCCAGTTTTCGGCGCTGGACACTTTCGGTTAGTGTTTCTTGCACCACCTGTAAAACTAGAAAGTTCGTTGAATGCGATTAAACAATTTCTTGGGAATTAATGAAGCTAGGAAAAATGGTGCATCGACAATAGAATAGGTTTAAGGCCCACTAGTTTTTGAGCGGGCTTCCTGAACTAATCTACTAATGGTACTAAACATATCCTGCGGAGAGAACATTGGCATCCATGTGATGTTGGTTTGGATGGCGTTGAATATTTCGTTTTGGTTGAGATCAGTCGTGAGAGGAGTTGTTCCAATTTCTGTTTTACCTCGAAAAACACGTAGAGCCCAACGATCTCCAATCTTTCCCAGTTCAACAAGATACGAAGTCCGGGGAAGAAGATGAAGTCCTGTTATTGCCTGGTATTCCGCTTCCATTGGTGACATCCTCTATTTCACTTACTTATCTGCGAATAAAAACCCTTTGCGCAATAACTCTGTGAAGCCTTTGCTCTCTAGCTAGTCTCTATGATGGATTGAACTTCCTCGGGAAACGTTATGCCAATTTCTTCCTTTACAAGTCGTGCAATTATTTTCTCCACTTTTTGTTTGAGAGAAACCAGCGCCTTTGCTAACCTTGTTTTTTGTTCTTCGCCGTGAGCAATTTCCGCTTCAACATCTCGGCGCTCCCATTTTGCCCTGTCTAACGCCCTTTGAAGATCCCGCTGTTCTTCTGTAGAGATGCTTGACTGCAATTCCTTCTGTCTTTCAATCAAACTTGAGTAACGTCGGGCCATTTCATCAAGGGAAGCTTTGCCGCAGATTTCCTCTTCGCGTTCTACTATTCTTCGGTCGATACTCTGTTTGAATTTAAGTTTGCCAGCTTGGACTACTTCGCTTAGAGCGGTTAAACAAGCCTTTAGTTTCGAGAGCTCTTCGCTGTCTTGGCTGAAGGCTTGCCATGGATCTGAGGAATATGCATCGGCTCCCTCTACAGCAGTCGAGGAGAGCATAACTGCGGAACCTGCAGCTTGACTTAGTTTCTTAAGTGGTTTCTTTAGGAAATTCAACTGGTTTGTGACAAGCATTCGAATCGAATCGATCTCACGACGAATAGTTTCAATCTCGCTTAATCCCGAATCAGAACGAAAACGTTCGACAGCCTGTTGTTGAGTTTCTAGCTTATCAGTCGTTTCAGCTTGTCTTTCCCTTAACTCTACAAGTTGAGTTTTTATCTTGAGAAGCTGCTGGGCTTTCTCCTCTAAATCTCCTACTTTTTGGGCAAGTAAATCAAGCTCTTTAGGCAGTTTTGTCTTCTCTGAAACCTTTTTGATTTTTAGGTATGCATTACTGATAATGCGTATCTGGTAGTCCAACTCTTTAATCGCTCTCTTATGCGCTTTGGGGAGCCTCGGAATGTAGCGACGTCCGGCTTCGTGGCTTCCCTTCAGGTAGCTCTCAAGCTTTTCCAGCAGGTCTTGGACGGATGTAAACGAAGGCTCTTCAGGGAAATCTAGGTCGCCTCCTTGGCTTCTCAGCGTTTCTGCTAGTTTAGAAGCAGCTCCTGGTACAGTTAACTCTCCGTCAATAACAACTTCCTCTAAAAGAAGTCCTGCACTCTCTTCAATTTTTAATAGGGCTTGTTTGATTTTCTCGATGGGGCGCAGGATATCGGACCTATAATCCGCTAATAAATCTGCTGTTCTCTCAGTTACCCAAGCTCCTAATTCTCCATATTCGACCTGAATCAAATCCAGCGCCTCGACTTCTTCTCATAAATTGGTATTAAAAAAGGTTGCAGTTGAAGAAAACATAGCTATGAAGCGTTCGTTT
>JABXGV010000117.1 GCA_016550485.1 archaeon | reverse complement strand
GGAACAACTGGCGAAACAAGTGCCACCGAGGTTTCATTCTGTAATCATGCTTCCGTTTACAATTCTTCGGAGGACATCACTAGGTCCTGGTGCTCACACAATTGGCGGAACAAAACTAGAACAATTTACAGTGTTCAAAATGGTCAATAAAGTTACAGCCCCTTACGAAGTTTGGCGCGAGATTACTCTTCCAAAATGCCTTTATTCACCCGAAGTATCAACCCTAAGAAGGAAGTTTCCTACAATTACTGCGATAGGATTCAGCGTGTAATATGTTGACTAGAGAGAAATATCAAGAAGAAATCCGAGAAGTTATAGATACTGCAGTTTGCAACCATGCCACAGCATTTAATCACGATTACTGTTTCGATTCAGTGATTAGTGATGAGGATAACAAAATCCGAATTGTAATCAAGTTTTGCAATACAATCGATGATGTGTGGCCAGAAGCACTTGCAGAACTCCGAAAGATAAGTTTTATCCTCAGATGCACACCCTTACTTGTGGGAGAACGTACACGCAAGCACACACTTCAAGAGGGGGTTGTGTACACTCGGGGCAACATTGCAGCGATTAATCTGACAACGTTACAGCGGATGCTTGTCGAAAGAATTTTGCCATATTTAAGAACACGAAAGGGGGGAATTTATGTGAAGCTTGATCGTCAGCAGCTAAGAGAGCAGCGTGAGGCAAGAAATCTCTCTCGAGGAGATGTAGCCGAAGAAGTTGGAGTTTCAAGACGAGCAATCTATGAATATGAAAGAGGAATGATGAATCCTACTGTTGAAATCGCTTTACGCCTCGAGGAGATGTTAGAGACTAGATTAATTGAGCCTATTAATCCACTGAAATTCGATGCTGTAGCCCAAGAAGATCCAGCGATTTGCGAGCGGGAGAAGCCAACCCGACTGTGCCAAGAGGTAGATATGATGTTTTCACGGTTAGGGCTTGATTCAACTATGACTTCAGATGCGCCCTTTGATATGCTGACATCCCTTCACAACAATGTAGTACTTAGTTGTTTACGGCAGAGCATTAAACTAATAGACAAACATCGATTGATATTCCTCGCGAGGCTATCGGAGGTTCTTGATGAGCATCCAGCAATCATTACATCAGAACAGCCAAGTACTAAATCAAAAGATGGAATCCCAGTGGTTTCTATAAAGGAACTGATGTCCATCCAAAATCCAAGTGAACTGATTTCATTGATTCAAGAGCGCCGAGGAACCTAATGTGCTCGAGAAATATAAAGAGGGACAAGTGACCTTTCTCAGTCCACCGATTCAAAAGGTTCCAACAACAGGTATGCAAGTTTTTTACAATCCACAATCAGAACTAAACAGAGACATAACTATCTGCGTAATCCAAGCTTTCCTAAACCATTATGAAAAAACAGATGCAAGGGTATGCACACCTCTAGCAGGAACTGGTGTTCGTGCAATTCGTATTGCAAAAGAGGTCGATAGGATAAAAAGCGTTGTTGCAGGGGATTGTAACCCAATCGCTGCTGAACTCATTAAGAGAAATTCAGAATTAAACAGAGTCTCTGAAATTATCGAAGTCCATCACAGCGATGCAAACCTTCTTCTGACACGACATCATCATAGAAGTCGAAAATTTGATATTATTGACATCGATCCCTTTGGCTCGCCTCGTAATTTCTTCGCTGCCGCAATTGGCGCAATTAAATCGCATGGTCTTCTGTGTTTGACAGCCACTGATATACCGGTTCTAGTGGGAATCCGGCCCAAAGCGTGTATGAAACGATATGCTGCAAATCCAGCTAGAACAGAATATGGTCACGAACTCGCCATTAGACTACTATTAGGAAGCGCCGTCCGTGAAGCGGCATCTCAGGATATTGGCCTTAAGCCATTACTCGCATTCTATGCGGATCATTATATACGCGTTTTTTGCTATGCATCGAAGGGTGACGAGGCAGCATGGGCTGCCATTTCTCAACTTGGGCATCTCGTACACTGCGACGAGTGTGGTTTCAGGCAGTTGACCAACAAATTCCAGCACTTTCAGCCATCATGCCCTAAATGTGATTCAAAAAGAACCCAGATAGCCGGTCCGCTTTGGGCAAATAGCCTTGGTAGCCGAGTTTTCATTGATGGAGCACTTAAGGAGAGTCTTCAAAAGCCTCTAGGTACAAAAAGGCGATTGACTCGCCTACTCAAACGCTTACTGAAAGAACTGGACGGCCCTCCCACCTACTTTGATCTTCACAAGCTCTGCGATGAATTAGAAATACCAATACCTTCGTTTCAAAGTGTCATGAGAACGCTTCGTGATAAAGGTCATTTCTGTTCTCGTACTCATTTCTCACCACATGCAATACGTACAAGCGCCTCTGCCCAAACACTACATCAGACACTAATGCAAATCACAGAAGATGAGAAACATCATGTCTAGATGGGACAGGCGAGAGCCTTACCGCAAACAAGCTCGTGATAAGGGCTATCGTGCCCGCGCAGCTTATAAACTTCTTGAGATAGAGAAGCGTTTTCAAATACTGCAAGGTGTTCAAAAAATAGTCGATCTTTGCTGTGCTCCTGGTAGCTGGTTACAAGTAGTTACTCAACACTGTAAGGAAAGTGGTTTGCGCATTATTGGTGTTGACACCGCCCCTGTGAAACCCATACAAGATGTGAAAATCATCAAGTGCTCAATCGACGCACTAGATCTTGCTTCCCGCATTCGGGAACAACTAGGAGGATTGGCAGATTTAATCCTAAGCGATTGCTCGCCAAAATTAACTGGAAATAAAACCCTTGACCGAGAACGTCAAGTCTATTTAGCAAAGAGAAGCCTCGCCCTATCTCTTGAAATATTATCTAAAGGTAAACACTTCGTGACAAAAATATTCCAATCAGAACAGACTGGAGAATTGGTAGCAACCGCGAAGAATCACTTTGAGTTTATTAGACTATTCAAACCCAGTGCTTCACTTCCGAGAAGCCCAGAGATGTATTTGATTGCGAAATACTTTCGTGCATCTGCTAAGTAGGGTTAAGCCTCTCTGCTAGCCATGTGTTTAATTTTCCGCAGTACCACGGAGTAATTGGCTGTCCCTCGCCGCACTGCTCAATCTCTTTACAGACAAAACATGGGCAGCCCTTCAGAGTATTCCATTCGGAGCTTTCTCCTCCCTGCCAAACAAGTCTAATCGTAGATGCTCCATTTTGTTGATCTTCAACCTCCTTAACGTGTCCCTGCCTCTTCAATGATTCAACTATATTTCGAACATCAGAGGCGCTGTGGTCTAACTTTTGAACTAGCTCCGAGAGGAGGAGACCCCTTTGTCCTGCCTCTTTTAGAAGAGCGATTGCACGAGATTCCATTTAACTACTTGAAAGGTGGCATCGCAGGATAAAAAACCTTTCAGAAACACGAAACAAGAAAAAAGAGGAGCGAGGGGCGATGGTTCGCCCCAAGGACAAGTTATAGAGGTACTTCGAGTTCTAGTTTTTCCACTAGCTCTTTGTAACGATTACGAACCGTAACTTCTGTTACCCGCGCTACTGCTGCAACTTCGCGTTGAGTACGACGCGAGTTTTCCAGCACACTTGCAACATAGATGGCAGCGGCAGCAACCCCTGTTGGACCACGTCCGCTAGTGAGCCCCTTGGTTGCTGCCATCTTTAGAATTTTTACAGCATGTGCCTGTACCTTACCGACGAGTTTTAGCTCGCTGACGAAACGGGGAACATAATCGATAGGTGAGGTAGGGGGAATTGATAGCTGGAGTTCACGCGCGATAAACCGATAGCTACGACCAATTTCCTTCTTACCAACACGTGAAACCTCAGCAACTTCGTCTAGTGTTCGGGGAATTCTAGACTGCCGGCATGATGCGTAAAGGGCTGCCGCAGCAACCCCTTCGATTGATCGACCACGAATGAGACGCTGTTCAACTGCACGTCGATAGAGCATCGCCGCAATTTCACGAACCGTTCGTGGAAGTCCTAAACTTGATGCCATACGATCGAGTTCGGATAAGGCATACGCTAGATTCCTCTCTGTTGCGTCGGAAACACGGATTCTGCGCTGCCATTTACGAAGCCTGTATATTTGTGCGCGTCGTTTAGGAGCAAGATCCTTTCCATAGCTGTCACGATTTCGCCAGTCAATCATCGTTGATAATCCCTTGTCATGAATCGTGTACGTCAAGGGAGCACCAACTCTAGCGCGTTTCTCTCGTTGCTCTTGATCAAAGGCCCTCCATTCAGGACCTTCATCGATGATGCGATCAGTTAGCACCAGCCCGCAGCTTCTGCAGACGATTTCAGCCCTCTGATAGTCTTTCACTAACTTATCATCGCCGCAGTCTGGACAAATCGATATTGTAGGAGCACTTACTTCTTTCGGCGTTTACTTCTGCCTCCTCTGGACTTACCCTTCGCCTGGAAAAGAGCCGACCCTGGAGGCAATGAATCTACAGTGATTTCTGACTCTGGTTTTATTGATGCAAATGGTCTATTGATAGGTCCGAAAATGTCTATTATAGTTCCAACTGATTTCGATTTGGTTGTGAATAGTCGTGTGCCTAGGCGGATAGCTTGTTTTACCCGCGCAATTATGTGACCTTGCGCAGAGAAATGTAAAACCGCACCTATTCTAAGCAGCAAATCGACTCCTGGGAAGGCGAAGATCTGGTTGGGATAGGGGAAGGGAAACGCATTGCCTCTTAAAAAGTTTTTCTTGCCTTTCTGAGGCGAAATCTTGTCTTACTTCATACTGTTTCTTGAAATCACTCAATCAGGTTATTATTAGACGAAAAAACCCGATTTAATCGCTGGAAAGACCGGTTCTGTTCATCCTTAGGAGCCAGTCTTTGTTTTCAGGGTCTTCATTTTCTTGGCCAGTTCTTTCAGCAGATGTGCTTTCGAACGTTCCGCTGTCTTCCTGATAAGAACCAGACCAGGCGTACCCCACCAGCTAGCAGGGTACCGCGCTTCTTCTTTGACTTGGAATTCTAACCCTAACCTACGAGCAGCAAGTACAATTAGCTCAACATCTACGCTAGGAAGGGCTAGTTTTTTTGGTATACGGCGCCCGGATTTGCGTGAACGACTTGCTTCGAAATAGGCAGGATAAACATAATGAAAGGCTGATTGTCGCATACAAAATCATCACTATACCCCTACCTACCCGCAATAAATTTTTCGTGTTCTAGTTGTGTAGCAAGCCTAAAAAGCAGTAGAATGTTGTCGGAACATGTTATGCATGAGTTCTCGACTGCCGTAGGTATTGTGAACGCAGTGAAGAGAGCAGCTGGTTCGCATAAAGCAACTAGGGTAATAGCCATTCGCCTTCAAATTGGACCGTTGTCAATGTTAAATCATGAGCAGTTGTTATTTGGTATTGAAATTGCCTCCAAGGGCACCATCCTAGAAGGCGCTGAGGTTTCGATTGAGACACTAACAATTAAGACTACCTGTAAGAATTGCGGAACAGAAACAGTCATCAGAGAAGAGAAGCCCGTATACGATTTACTAGTTACTTTGGTTTGCCCTGAATGCGGCAGTAAAAATGTAGAAATAATTCAGGGTCGAGAATGCATCATAAAGGACATCAAGGCTGTTATTGACTCTGATTGATAACTATTCGCTTAGTAATAGTGCGTCGACCCCACCGGTTTGACCTGGCCGGCCTGTTACAACAGCTTTACCTTTCTCTGTCTCTATAATCGCGCCTTTTGTGATGATTCCTCGTCGATCTAAATCCACATCAGCAGGATTCTGTAGAACTTGGATTATCCTCAGTTTCTCTGATTTACCTGTTTGTCTGTCAGTGACATTTGCATGAGAAGCAGCAAGAAGCCCAAGCTTTCTCTTTCCTCCTAGAGCTCGTTTAATTCGAAGCTTTTGCTCCCCTACGATTGTTTCCGTGGCTTGACTGCCACGCTCGTATTTTCGGTGTTTTCTGGAAGACTTACGACGTGCACCAGTCGAATAACGCTTAGACTTTCCTTGCCATAAGGGCATTTCTTTTACCTCTAGTGGAATTGGACCAAGTCAGATGGCTTTAAACGTTTCGGGAATTACAAAGAGCTAAAGGTATGTTTCAGAGCTGTTGCTTGGAATTATTTCAGGTGGATATCACTTGCAAAATGATGATTTCAGTCGAGTAGAGCTTGCTCATGGGGCAGGTGGACGGGCGATGACTCAGTTCTTAAAGGAAATCGTCTTTCCATGTTTTAAATTGAACACGATTAATGGTGGGGTTGGTTTACCATCAGCCGATGATGGGGCAACGATTCCCTTAGGAAATAAAGAAGTTGTTGTTTCGACAGACAGCCACACAGTAACCCCGTTATTTTTTGCTGGAGGCGATATTGGTAGGTTAGCTGCTGCAGGTACTATAAATGATATAGCAATGATGGGAGCTCAACCCCTTGCTATGACATGTGCTCTGCTTATTGAAGAGGGATTTCCAATTGACGATTTACGGCGCATTCTTAATTCTATAGCAACTACTGCTTTTGAGGAGCAGGTAGCAGTTATTGCAGGTGATACAAAGGTTATGCCCAGAAACACTTTAGACAAACTTGTTATCTGTACCACAGGTGTTGGTGTTGTGGAACGGGGAAACGTCGTGGTTGACAGTGGCGTCCAGCCCGGCGATAAGATCATAATCACAGGACCTATCGGAGATCATGGAATCGCTATTCTTGCTGAAAGAGATGGACTTACTTTTGGAACCGACCTTAAATCGGATGTTGCGCCTTTATGGTCTACGGTCAAAGCAGCCCTTGATGTTGGTGGTGTTCATGCAATGAAGGACCCAACACGAGGTGGCGTGGCTGCAGCATTGAATGAGTTAGCCAGTAAATCAGGTGTGAGCATCTGGGTTGATGAAGAAATGCTGCCAATCCGACGCGAAGTTCAAGCAGCAAGTCAAATGCTAGGGATAGACCCGCTTCAAGTAACCTGTGAAGGAAAGGCCATTATTGCTGTAGAAAAAGGAGAAGCTGAGGCAGTGCAAGCAGCCCTTCAGAAGACCCGCTATGGAATTAATGCAAAAATTCTAGGTGAGGCAAAAGAAGAGAGGCAAGGGCTCGTTCTTATGCGGACAAAGATAGGTGGCACTCGTCTTATCCAACAACCTTGGGCAGAAGCGATTCCTCGCGTTTGCTGACTTGAAAATCAAGTAAAATCTGTTCAATGCGTTTCCAAAAACCTGAATTATCACAAACCGTGATTGGGCGCGTATCCTGAAGTCTATCTTTGAAATCAGTCAGAAGAAGCTTAGTGATCTGCTTAGTCATGTAATTTAGGAGTACAGGGTTGCAGTGTTTTGCACTACAGAGAACAATTAGAGCACGTGGTAAGGACTGGAATGTGAACTGCCAACGCCCTGCATCCAGTCGTTCAATGGACTCTCCTGAAGTTACTTGGCTCACAAACATATTCAAGGCTGAAAAAAGTCCACAGAGTATCGAGGGATCGGTTTTCATACTGTGCGGCTTGAAGGTGCGATAGAATAATGGGCATCCTGATTCGCGCATGATGAAAATTGCATAAATATCTGTGGATAAATAGCGATTATCTTTCTCTTGACCCATTGAAGAATCTAGTGAGGTAGTACGGAACCGAGCCAAATCAAAAGCCTCAACTGCTATGGCTCTACTCGCAAGTATGAATTTAAACTCACAAATAATGAGGCAAAAGAAGTCCAGATTTCATTATTGGTTTTCTGGTTCCTGCTCTTTTTCTTGTTGTATTCTCCGAATCATCCGCCGAAGTTGGATTTTAAGTTTTTCAAGGTCGTAGTCAAACCCAAAGTAGTCCGCGAACATCTGGCTTGTAGTTAATTCTTTAGACCGTCCTTGAGGATGGGATTCTATGAATCCTAGTCCCTCAAGTTGTTTGATGTGTTTGTAGCTGTGTGACCCACGATATTCTACAACTTGGGACTGGAGTATTGGTTGTTTAAGAGCAATGTAGAGTAGAGTCTTCAACTCACCTAATGAGAGAAGCCCGTGAGGAGCTAGTGTAGCAACACGTTCGGAAAGATTAGGATCGAGTTGGAGGACAAAACGTTGGCGTGGAAGTTGAACAAGGACAAGGGCGCCTCCTCGATCTTTATACTCAGTGACCAGCTCGTTGAGTATTTCACGGATTCGTTTAAGTGTAGGCAACTGAGTAGCGTCTTGGATTTCATGGATGGAGAGAGGGCGCCCCGATATGTACAGAGCTGCTTCAACAAGTCTCTTATCATCCTGCATCTGCTTCAACCTCATCCATGCTTGTTTCTATGAATCTGATTAAAATGTCTCCATAGTCTATATCCTGTGATACGATTACCTTACTATCACTAATTAGAAACATAAGAGTAAGAAAGACGCGAATGATTTCAATACGCGTTAAGCCTTGCACGAATTCGGAGAAAGAGATAGGATTTTTGTTGCGACTCGCTTGACGTAATTGCTCATATATGCTGAGCGTCCACTTTCTGAATTCGAAATCAGATATATGTTTTCGACCAAACGCTTCAGGCTCGGGTAGTACCGTAATTCGACGTTTTCGTTTCCGCTTTGAAGAAGGAAATACTAATTCACGTAATGCTTCTACGAGTTCTGTTTCAGAGACCGGACGGACTGTTTGTCTAAAAGGAGGACGAATTGGTGGAAGGAAGATATCCTCTTCAATTTCTGTGATAGCCTCCTCCTCTCGACCAAATTCAAGAAGATATTCAGTCTTGTAGCGGAGTAGAATTGCCGCAGATAGAAGGGCTCGTCCACATATGCGGAAATCAAAATCCTCGACAAGGAGACGCCCTATGAATCCATTTACTAGCTCTGCTAGATCAAGCTCCCAAGGACTGATTTTCTGGAGCTCGAGGATGTCAGTTAAAATGCGCCAAGGTTGATGAAGCCAGAAAGGGTCCTGACCGCTTGTCGTCAATTACCTCACTTTATATTAGAATTACAGTGATACTATTGTCTGAGCCTTCATGCGTCGAGTTAGGAAAGGCTACAATTCACACTGTTTGTAGATACTTCATTCACCTGATAATAGATACATAAATGCTCCGAAGACAATGATTACCAATCCTAGAGAGCTACCATAGCTTTCCCAACCCACACTCTTAATTACGAGTGCTCGACTTTTCTATCATCAAGACTCCCTCTTCAAATTTTATTGAAAAGACCCGAGATAGCCCTTCGACCATAGCAACGCCGTATAGGGTGTGTGCCCACCGAATAGTAATCTCGTTATGAGAAATCAATATGAATTGGGAATTCTGTGACAGTTTGTCGAGGAGTTTCGCGACTCGCTCAGTGTTTGCGGGGTCAAGCGCCTCATCAATTTCATCTAGGAAGAAGAAGGGTGCTGGTTGGTGTAGCTGAAGAGCAAAAATAAAAGCAAGAGCTGTAAGTGCCTTTTCTCCACCTGAAAGCGCGTCAAGATATTGCACGCGTTTCCCTTGAGGGCGCGCTTTCATACGAATCCCCCCAAGGAAAGGATTCTCTGGATTCTCTAGTTCAAGCTCTCCTTCACCATCTGCTAGCTGCCGATAAACATCAGCGAAATGCCTTGAAATACTAGTAAAAGATGTCATGAACACTTTGAACTTCTCTGCTTCGGCCTTTCGCATTGCTTCAAGTATTGCTTCCCGTTCGTCACGAATACTCTTTTCCTTCTCGGATATTTCTTGATAGGCTTGTCTAACCACATCGAACCGCTCAATAGCCTTTTGATTAATTAACCCAAGCCCTTCTCGCTCTTGCTCCAGCTCGGTGAGCTGCTTCCGTAGGCTATAGACGCTTGAAGGCAGTATTGGCGTAGGTGGCGGTTCCATTCCTTTGACTTCTTCTTTTTGTGTTGTGAAGCGCTCTTCCCAATTTTCAATACGAACTTCAAGTTTAGATCGGCTATTCTGTTCTTCACTTATTCTAGTAGTTAATTCCTCAACCAATTCTGCTAATCGACGCCGTTCAGCTTCATTCTCCTCTAGCTTCTGTTCGAGCGTCACAAGTTCGGTTCTCAATGCAATTATATCTTGCCCAAGGTTATCTGCCTGGGCTTGCGCGGCTTCAGTCTCCTGTGCACAGGATTCAAGCTCACCATTAGCACGATCAAGTTCAGTATTCAACTGTAACAATTCTCTATGCAAGCGTTTCAGCTCAGCTTGCGCGAAGCGCAGTTCTCCACTCTTCTCAGTCAATTGAAGTTCAACTTGGCGGAGTTGGTCCTCGAGTTCGTCGAGTTCTACGCGAAGGCGATTAATAGTACTGTCTACACTACCCCTTTCTAACTCTGCTAGTCTCTCTTGATACTCTCGTCGTTCTTCGACGAGTCGGGATATTCCTTCTTCCTCTTGCTGCTGTTTTTGAATAAGCTCATCTCTAACTAGCTCTTCTTCCTGTAAACTTTCTTGAAGTTTTGCGATGCTAACTTTTAGTGCTGTGAGTGCTTCTTCTTTATCCGTTAAATCATCCCTTGCTTCACTGAATTGCCTTTCTAAACGAGCCAACTCTCGCTGTGCATGCGCTAGCTGCTCATCGAGTTGATTGCTAGAACTAACTAATTTCTCAAAATCCTGGTCCATCGATTCGCGCAAGTCCCGCAGCTCTTTAAGTTTCCTTTGCAACTCGGGAATCAAACTTTCCTCTTCTAGCGATAAGGAGGGAAGCCGTTTGTAATAACCACCTGTTAAAGTGTGGTTAGGTTCAACTACGTCACCATCGATTGTGATTTTTCTGAACCCGCGAGCCTTAATTGCTCTAGCAACAGACAAGTCTTGGACAATAATTGTATGGCCAAACGCAAATTCAAACGCAGAGCGGAATTTCTCGTCAAAAGATAGGAGGTCAATAGCATTTCCTATAAAACCTGGAAAATCGTCCTCATGAATAGAAGACTGAGGGGTCATTGATGCTAGAGGGATAAAAGAGGCACGACCGACTTTATTTTGTTTCAGATAGTTTATACATCGCGCCGCCGTCTCCTCATTGTCTACAACAATGAAATCTAGCCTCCCTCGACCAGCAACCTCCAAAGCTACAGCAAATTCTGTAGAGGTTTTTCCTAGACTTGCAAGAGTGCCATAAACTCCAGATATTTGCTTTTCTTCAGCATAACGAAGGATTGCACTAATTGCTGCTTGACGGGATAGTCTGAGTTTCCCAAGTTCACGTATGGTTTTAAGCCGGGTTCGTGCCTCTAATAGTTCATCTTTTGTCTTCTGAATAAGCTGGTCAAGTTCAGTTTGTTCTCGTCTTCGGTCAAGAATCGAGCTGCCTGTAACTCGTATTTGTTCCTTGATTGTAACAAGTGATGTTCTTTTTTGCTGAATCTCAACTTCAGCTTCTTCAAGTAGCCTTCGAGCTTCTTTGATTTCATGTTCTTGGTCAGAGACTAATGAAGTACTTTCTGTGATTTGTTGTTGAAGATTTGCGATGTTCTGCTCTGTCACACGATACATAGCAATAACTTCACCCAACTTTACCCGTTTTTGCTCAATAGTCTCTGTTAGGGAAACAACACTCGTTCGCGATTCCAAGTAGTCAGTGTCAGGTTCGGTGAGTTGTACTGAAAGTTGCATTAGTTCAGTGCGAAGCGGAGTGATTTTTGTTTTCAGTGATTCTGCATCATCCTTTAATTTCAGAACTAATTTCTCTAAATGGGAGTGTTTATCTGACTCGGTTTTTTCCAAAGAACGGAGATGAGCTATGCTAGCCGAAATTGATTCAGCCTGACTTCTAAGCCTGCCCAGCGTGATTTGAAGCCCGCTTATTTTTTCTGTAATCCTTGATTTTTCTACCTCTTTGGTATGCCTCTCGCTTTCAAGGTCTTTCATCCGAGCCTCAATTGACTTGCCCGCACTCTCCAATGCCATGATTTGATCTTTCGCTTCTCGTTTTTGAGTTTCAAATTGATCGATAGCCTTGGTTAACGCAGTATATTCGCTCTTTAAATCATTTAGACGTTCTTCAACACGAGCCAGCTCCGCGAAGGCTAACTCGCGTTGGAGCAGGGCCATCTTCTCTGTTATTTCTTGCCACCGAAGAGCATCACTACGATCCCGTTCCAATCGTTCGTATTCTTGACGAATCTCTTCTGTACGTACTTGTACAAGGCTTAGATTAGCATCAACTTTTTTGAGTTCTTCTTCAATCTGCCGTTTCTTCTCATCATATACTGAAATGCCAGCTATGTTTTCTACAATTTGACGGATTTGAGTAGAGGACATGCCAAGAATATTGGCTAGCTCATTCTGAAGGACAATATTATAGCCTTCAGGATGCAATCCAGCCACACCTATTGTGTCTAGAAGCTCTGTTCGTGTGCAACGTTTTCCGTTGAGTCGATATACACTTACGCCACTAGTGTCGAGTTCTCTGCTAACTGAAACATCATCAGCATCTAGTGGAAGTTGGCGGTCGTGATTATCGAAAACCATAGTCACACGGCAAAATTTTGCGGGAGGATTCCCTTCACCACCGTTATACAATAAGGACGCAAAATTCTCTGCTCGAAGAGCCTTACTGCTTAAACGGCCAAGAACGAAACAGACAGAGTCAAGGATATTACTTTTCCCACAGCCATTTTTTCCTACAATTACGGTCAAACCCTTGTTAAAATTCAAGGTTACTTTTCGTGTCCCGAATGATTTGAACCCCGAAAGATGTATTTGTCGGATATGAGCCACGAGAAATACTCCCGTCAACTTCGCCTAATTTTTTATTTAATAATTGATGATGTTATGCCCGTCAGGAAACCTGCTATATAAGGACGGGTTATATCCGTAATATAACTTTTGTTAACCTTGCTCAATCTTTTCTACAGCCCTTCGAAGACTCCTAATAATAAGCCCTAAGCTGGGGGCTGCATCTTTTCCAGCGATCGCTACCGCAAAGGTCTTCAAGCCGTGAAACGCTATCGTATACCCATTCTCCGACTCGATATAAAGGACCTGTGATGTACCCTGATTAACAACAGTGTTAACATTTTTTGACTCCTTATACAATGCTAAGACACTAGCAGCAATCTTGGCATGGTCTCTTTCTGTCAGCGTTTGACCTGCAGCTACTTTCCCTGAAGAAGAGGCAACAATCAAGCCTTCAAGTTCGGGAATAATATCCATAATTTGGCTTAGAATCTGTTCAATTGCTTCCTTTTTCAGCATTGAAGACACACTCACGATTTTAACAAACCATGACGATACCCTATTCGGAGATAAGTGTTTAGAAGATAAAAACTGTTCTCTTTAGCTTAGGGCGAACTATTGCGTGACCAGCAAAGTTCAGAGCTTGTAAAGAAGAAGTGAAAACTAGCCTCTGAAACTACTACTCTGAATCAGAAATTCTTTTCAGTCTAAAGCAATGGAATCCTGTTATACTATTTCAGAACATCTTCTGAGTACTAGGATACCTTTATAACTAAATCAGGAGACTGATTAATTAGAAATTAAGTGTGTTGGGGCTCGATGATAGGCGGAAAGGCATTAAAAGATACGCTTAAGCGTTTGGAAGCGCATGAAGGCGTCCGTGGGGTTATAATCACAAACATGGAAGGTTTACCCATAAAGTCGACCCTTGGCGCTGAAAAGACTGAGATAATAGCCGCCTTAATCACCTCTCTTATAGGGAAAGCAAAGCGTGTTGTAGATGAATTAGGAGAAGAACTCGGCGCTAATTCTATGAATTTCCTCACCATTTCAACACCTGAAAGTGAGATAATGGTTGCCCCCGAAGAAGATTATATTCTGATATTGTTAAAGAGTACTTAGGATTTTAGATTTCCAGAACCTCTGCCCCAAAAGAATTTAAGTCGCCAATCAAATGGAAAGATACGCTTAAAAAAGGAGCCAGTTGTAATGGCACGTCCAGTACAAACCTTCGATGAAATCCTCGCTGATGTTATCAAAAGCGAGGGAGGAATCAAGAAGTGCATCCTC
>JABXGV010000116.1 GCA_016550485.1 archaeon | reverse complement strand
TCGGTTCCTTTGAATACATGGGATTTAATCTAGTACGCTGAGACTTGGATGTGCTGTGGTACCACCTTCAGATACAACACATGTGACAACGAGGCGGGGGAGTTCAATCACCCAGTTGGAGATATAGGGGTGAATAACCTCTGTTTATCCGTTGCAGGGAGCTATTTCTTCCTTTTAGGCGGAAATTCGAGTATTTGTATCTCGTTTGCGTGTTTAAGGGTGGATTGAGGTATATCAAGGAGTTAATAAACCTAATAGGGATGGGGCTTTTCAGGCGAATAAGGCGTGTTGTGGGAAAGCACCTTTCCTCAACATGCCCAGTTCTGTCGCATCGGTGAACTATAATGCCCAAGCGCAGTAAAAGTAGTAAGTCAAAAGGAAAAGGCAAGGGTAGCAGCAAGCCCAAGGGTAAAGCCAAATCATCCTAGGGCTTCAAGCTACGGCTACACCAACATCCTCGGGAGCCTTTAATCGCGAAGTCTCCCGTGGCAACATGGAGAATGTCGGGCTTTAAGCCGATGTGGTGGAGGTGAAAGACATGGGTCCACGAGACGACGACTGGGAAGAAGAAGACGACGAGGAAGAGTGGGAAGACAGCGACGATGACGACTGGTAAGACCAGCACTCCCACTTAATCCTGACAGCGCGGACGCCGCGCCTCTGCTGCCTCCGCGCTTCTTATTTTTATGAATGTTGACGAATTGCGGCACTTGCCATGCATTGAGACTAACATAATCGGTGTTTTCCGCTCCTAAAGAAGGAGTAAACCGTAATAATGGGTGAGGAAAACAATGCTGAGGAAAAAGAAGGGCCTTGGCGGCGTGCTGTTCCCGTACCCACTTTCGGATTCAGCCCGCCGCCGGTTTCCGTGCACTCACCCTTCGGAGCTGCCACAGAGTTTTTGCGCCTTTGATGTAACACAAAGGGTTGTGTGTCGTATGTGTAAGCGTTAATGTCGAGAGAGGAGGATCAGTAGTGCCTGGCGCTGGATGGGTCTTGCTCTTGGGTTGTGGCATCCGGTGAAGGCACGTTCGGCCTGGGAGATTTTTGTGAAGTTTATTTTCATTTTGCACATCACCTCCTGGTGTGGGGGTTTATTTTCGGGTGAGGATGAGTCCGTTGGCGAATGCGTTGCGGACTTGGTGGGGGGTTTGTGTTGGTTTTCTTTGCTTTGTGTTCATTTTTATTCATCTCATATCCTGCGTGTTTTATCTCACGATATGAGAATGTTAGTGCATACTATGATATAAATGTTCTGGTCTAAGAGAAGATACGTAACATATATGAGAAAATCAGCTAGAAAGCGGCTAACCCCCCGAAAACAACACCCCAGACCAGAAATCACACAAATAAACGAGAATGTTAAATGCCAAGTAGGAAGGTAGTATCCTATCCAGTTACTGGAGAACGAGTACAAATGGCTAAAGCCGCTGTAATCACCCACTCGGTTTATGGGAACACACAGAAAGTTGGCCAAGCCCTTGGGCGAGGGCTCAAAGAGCAAGGCATCACCGTCCACTACTTCAAAGTCGAAGAGGTAGATCCAGCGAAGCTATCCCGGTATGACCTGCTGGCGGTTGGTGGACCCACCCACGCTTTCCGAATGTCCAAGCCCATCAAGCAATTCCTTGGGCAGTTAAAAGGCGTGGACCTACAGGCGCGGTATGGATTCGCCTTCGACACCCGATTCAATAACCGGCTCGCAGGAAGCGCCGCCAAACGCATCGAAAAACAACTGAAGAAGCTCAAACTAAAAATCATTCGATCCCGGGAATCCGCAATTGTAACCGGACGCGAAGGCCCTCTCGCAGAGGGCACCGAAGATCGGTTCCGTCAAATTGGAGCAGAGATTGGGAAGCTGTTTGCCCAGTAAGGCACCCTTTTCACTAGTGTTAAACGCACATGATAAGCCATAAATAGTCTTCTTGGAGGTTTGTAGGTAGGGATACCAGATGGTAAAGGGTCTAGAAGCGTATTTGAAACATATTGACACGTTGAAGGAGTCCAGGCACGAGATGTACCTTGATGGGGAAGACACGCACCAGATGGATTTTGGCCCTGTAAGTATCTGGATGAGCGCGGCTGCAGCGAAGGATTGCCAGGACAGCATGGTCCACGTTCATCGGGCGATTGGGAATGAAGACACGGTTATGGTGATCGCCGATTACAAGTTCGGTAAGCAGATCATACGCTACCTCTTGGTGGGGTTACTAAATGAGCAGGGTCGCATTCAGCTAGCGATTCGACACGAACTGAAGGTGCCCACTTATTGGAAGGGCTATGAACCCTACTAACAAGAGAGTGGATCCCTGAAGCAATGATATTTCTGATACCGAGGAGCGTATCAAGTTTAGGCTCTAGCTGTTCAGCACCCTAGGATTAGGGTTTCCACATATGCCCACACTTTCTACACGCCATTTTTCCGGCAAAAGCCTTTGATGCAACTAGAAGGATACCATCCCGGTTTTCTCTTTCCTTTCTTCTGTTTTCAAGCGTATCCAACAACATGAGATGGATTTCCCGTTTCTCACCACATTTGGGACACGCAATTTCCTCAGACATACTCATCCTTACCTATAGCTGTGAGACTTGCATTGTTCGAGATTCGTTTCTCGGTTATGTCTCGCCAGTGTGTTGTATAGTGATAGTCAATACTAAATCAAAAACATTTGCACTAAATAATCAAAGACCCTACCCAGCCTTGTTTCAGTTGTGATTAAGATTCCAGCACTAAAAGACAAGCACTTATAGCGATATTTAATCCACTGTTTCAGGCACAAGTGCCACTATCGTAACAAACTTATCAGAGGTTCGAGGGATTACCGTGTTATCCTATGAGGTTGTGATGATGCCACGAGTTAAAGTAACGGTTATCAAGAAATACAGTCCCGAAGACATCTTCGGACATGAGATGCGACGACAGGATGGAAAGCGGATTCCCGTCTGTGGATTAGAGGTCGGAGAAGAGTTCATCGTCGATAGCCATCTGAAGATGCCAGAGGACTTCTGTCCCCGGGTCTGGCACGACCACTACGGGCTGCTCATGATGTACTTTTACGGCGGCGACATGGAGTACCCCGCCCCAGGTGTGACCTACACGGTGTGTGGGGATGGGGTGCGACCAGTAATCTTCAAAATTGAACCACTCAACGACTAGGAAAACAGCCTATCTTGGCGTTGGTAGTCAACTTCAAAAGCAGGAGCACCCTAATACGTTGACGAGCTTGTGAGGTGAATTCATGCCGAGTACCGCTGAACGTCTACAACTATTTCAGCAACTATACCCCAAAGTCAACACAGTTCTTGTCGGTTCTGGCACCAAAGAAGACAAACTGCATGCGCTGTGCCAATTGCTTCATTCAAAGGTGAACTGGTATAATTGGGTCGGCTTCTACCTAGTAGACCCCGCTAATCCGCAACTGCTGGTGCTGGGACCCTACGTGGGGGAGTCCACGGAGCATACTCGCATCCCCTTTAGTCAAGGAGTGTGTGGTAGGGCAGCATCCCGCAAAGAAATCGTCTTGGTGAATGATGTGTCGCAGGAGCCCAACTACCTTGCCTGCAGCCGCAAAGTGAAATCTGAAATCGTTGTACCCATCCGCAAGATAGACAAGTTAGTCGGGGTACTTGACATCGATTCCCACACATTGGAGGCCTTCTACAAGGCGGACCAAGACTTCCTTAAGGGAATTTGTGATCTCCTTTTCATTATTTTTTAGATCTGTAATTATACGTGACAAACGCATCAGAGTCAAGATAGATTAATCGCGAAATTAGGCCTTTAGAGAAAGTGAGATAAGAGTAATACTTGTTGCTGCCTGCTTCACATGTAGAACAAGCTGCTCCTGCCCCCACCATTACACAGAAATATGATGAAGGCTGATTTTCTGATTTGAGGGTAGATGTTTTGAAGAGTGAATTACCTTCTTACTGGACTGGACAGCTCATCGCCATCATTCTCCTCTTTAGTTTGGGTCTAGCGTGTTTTCCCGTAGGCTTGTTAATGGATAAGATACGCCCGGTATACGGTATCCAAGAATGGTATCCGTACAATGGTCCTTTTGAGGCGAATCTTTCTGCCTCAACTCCGACAGCGAATGTGTCCCTTGGTATTTGTTACAAGATTGAAATCGAAGCAGATGTTAGTAATTTTTCTCTTGTGACAATTCGGATATTGAACAGTACTAACGATGCGATTTTCATTGTTCCTCCATTAGTCGATGGCAATCAAAGTGGTGCTGTTACGATCCAGCTGGAACGTGACTATGAGGAACCTCACACAATGGAAGTCGAGTGGGAGGGACAGCCCCTACTCTTTCAGTGTCACATCATCGCATATGCAATCATAATTCCGCTCCCATGTGTGAACCCATTTGCTATCTTGTATGTTTTCTGGCTTTGGTGGCTGTTTGGGTTCATACTCATTATTCAGGGAACTGCTTTAGCCATACATTTTGTGGTACGAACAAAGTCCTGGTGAGAAAGCAGCCCGATCTTAAAACATCAGTGAACGCCAATAGCTAAATTACCTACAAAAGGAACACCTCGGCGTGATGAACGATGCGAGTGGGTTGTTCGACTGACTGGCATGTTGATGTCAACCACTTTTACCCCAAGGCCCTCCGCCACCTCATAGAACGAGTAAGTCGTTATGACCTCTTTATCTTTGCCGGAGACCTCACCCATGATAAATACAAGTACCGGGAATACTGCCACAAACTTCGAAAGGCAGCCCCTGATACCGAGATAGTCTTTGTAGCGGGGAACCATGATATCTGGTTGCTCAAGACCCCTGCACCGCAGCGCGACCTTACAGAAGAGCTACAACTCTACCTAGCTGGCGAGAAGGGGGATTTGTTGAAGGCGGTGCGACCGGAGATGCGAGAGCGGCGGGGGCTGGCCTATCTTCTGCTCTTGGAGCGAAGTCATAGTGGAGAGAAGATGAAGGCGCTCAGTGCAGCGTGTATCGAGGCTGATATTCATCTCCTTGATGTGTGGGGCCCACTGGTGCTGGGCAAGGTGGCGATTGTGGGTAACTGTGGGTGGTATGATTATTCCTATCGGGTTCCTAGGTATAACGTTGACATGCTGCATTATCGGGCAAAGCATTTGCCAGAGGGAGGCACGTGGATGGATGCCCACTTCGCCTTTTGGGGTGCTCCAGACGAATTGGTCTGTGAAGCCATGGTGCAGGACATCCATGCCCAGCTCGCGTTCCTTGCTCGCCGCCACCCCGAAGTTAAGGAGGTCATTGCAGTGACCCATCACGTCCCGCACCCATCGGGCGTGAAAATCACAGGCGAGATCAGCTGGGACTTCTTCAATGCCTTCATGGGCTGCGGGCGCTTCTCTGAGGTCT
>JABXGV010000115.1 GCA_016550485.1 archaeon | reverse complement strand
TTGGAACGCAGCCTCCGCCTCTTCGGGTCTTCTCGACTTGAGTAAAGATGCACCATATTCGTTGAATGCTGTAGCATTATCGGGCTCCAGTCGTGTTGCATGCTCGTATTGTTCCAAGGCTTCTTCAGGTGAACGATGCCTCTCGAGAATTCGCCCATATATCAGGAATACTAGGCAAGCTTTGTCATCACAATCTTTTGCTCTCTTAATCTCCTCAAGAGCCTCCTCAAATTTTCCAAGTTCTGATAACCAAAACGCACGGTACGCCCGTGCCCGTGCATCATCAGGATCACGACCAAGTGCCTCGTCACAGGCTATAAGAGAAGGAACTCCTTCATGCCTCATTTTGACTGGTGTTAGTCTACCATAAGATTTCTCAATTGAGTGGATGTTCGTCCACAGCTCTGAACTTCGTTTTTCCTCCTTTCGAAGTTCACGGAGTAGTTCTATCAGCAACCCACTTTGATAGAGCGATCTGTGAGCAATTTTCTCTGAAAAGCCACGTTTCTGGCTGTTTTGGACGGTATAATCAATCCAACGTTGATACTCCTCCTTCTCATAGAGGGTGGCCAAGCTGAAGGGAAGTTGCATCATTGGATTCTTTTCTCCCACAGTAGGATAGAGAAAGGGCGCTTGAAACGGGTCCCGAACAGACCACTCGATATGAAGCAGATCCTGAGTCTTCAGGGGATGTAGTTCCACGGGTATTGCCGAAGTGTTATCCCGTAACTCCTTGGGACAGCGGGTAAAGGCATGCCACTTCCTCGGCACCTGAAGACGCAACTGGTTACCAGGCTCAAGGAGCTTTCTGACGTGGTGTGAGTCAAAATCCCTGATAGGTTCGTAGTAGTATTGCTGCCCATAGGCTTTTGTCATATACTCTGCCATCGGGTTGAATTCATAGTGGCTGATTAGTAGATCCGCACTAGCCCAGTCAAAATACGTTCGGATAACATGCCCAGGACGTTTCCGATGCCGTAGAGGTTTGATGACCTTTAACCCCGGACCGGGATCCGCATTGAATACAATAAGCAGGGGCACCTCCTCGAAGCCTGGCGGCTCCTTCTTCTTCTTGACATACACGTAGACGGGTTCGTAGTCGTGGATGTGTTCTAGGATCTTCCTGTAACCGGTTTGGATTGGCCAATAGGCAAAATATTGAATGCAGTAAATGTTAGAGTCTCTCTGGAAATCCACCCGGTATTTCATTACACACGTTCTGAGCCTGCGATGAGCATCTGCGTTCGATTTCCCAGGAACCGACGGAAAGATAGCGTCAAAATAGTGCTGAATACGGTCTTTTAATTCGCCTCTGTCAATATTATCATACTCTTTTTCCAGCAATCCCCGTATTATCGGGTGTACTTCCCATTCATTAAGCCCTTTGGGCGTTGGCATTCCAGAAGTTCCTCGAAGAAGAGGCGCAAGCAAACGGAGTTTGGCGGCATTCAGTTTCGTGGGAAAGTGTCCCAGTTCAAAGAGGAAAATTGCTTCCAAGACTTCTTCTTTGTCAAGATTGTTCAGTAAATATTTACGTTCTTCAGCGATTAACTTCTCATCAACATAGAGTTGAGGACAAAAACGCTTGGCAAGGGTATATCGCCGATACCGTTCCCTCTTATCGCTCTCAGGTTCTAATACCGGCTTGAACCCTGCAAACGGAAAGGCTTTCTCCCAATAAAGAGCCAATGGAAAGACATCTTCTAAAGACGAAGGGAGAATTTGCCGCCGCAAGTCTTCGAAGAACCAAGCCCGTTCCTGAAGGGGTTTCCCGCGCAACTCTTTTAAAATCCTTGATTTACCTTCCGATTTCAGTCCATCAAGTTGAGCAATCTGTGCTTTAAGATCCTTCTCTGTTCTCCACTTATCCTTTGCCGTCATACACCATAACCTCCAATCCCAATTACCACTACCAAGGCGTAAACTCCGGAGTAACTAGTTTGTGTGTAGCAAGTCCATGAATACCCAGTGTAAGTGCAGCCTTCATCTGCTAGCCCGGAAATAGCATCATTCAACACATTTGGTACCATGAAAGACTCGGCGTTCTCTGGAACAGCCTGAAGCAGTGGACCCTCCACAAATATTACCTCCCTGACCAGTATAATATCCATCGTGGAAGTATAAATACTCCTCCTACCATCCCCCTATCACGCAAGGGAGACTCCAGCTCTTGCCGTCCACCGATGAGTACCTAACCCATTCTAACTAAAGGGCGAAACATACACCCGTCACTGTACCAAAGCCGCTACATATCGAAGCCGGTTTTCCCAGAACCCCATTTTTCCAATGCAATCTTCAACTCAGGATGAGTCTCTGCGTAGTCTTTCAACTTGACACCTTGTACGCACGCATCAATCGCTTGTCGAAACGCCCGTGCACCGGCGGGAGGTCCTCCGTGTTCTTTGGGAAAAGCATGCACGCCGCCACCAGTTCCTATCATGATATCCATGCCTAAATCTTCAATGACCATAGGCACATGTCCTGGTGTGATCCCACCACTGGGCATTGGGAGTGTGGGCTTGATGTTCTGCAGAGGATAAGCCATCGCTCGTGCCATCTCGATGTATCGTTGTTTCAGTAGAGGCGCTTTACCGTAAGGCGCCGGGTACACTCCTATATCGATTCCTGAGATGCGGGGGAGCTTGCCTATGACAAGAGAGGTTGCGAGGCCAACCGTTGGACTGTAGCTGAGGGCACCTGCAATGTCCATATGGCCAAGAACGGGGACGTTGATGCTGGGATCTTCGCAGACTTGTCGGACAGCGCTATAACCGACGGCGAGGTAGTTGACCATGAGGGCGTTGGCGCCGTGTTCGATAGCGGCTTCGGCGTTCTCCATGAGTTTGGGGATGCGGTCAGTGATGTTACAGGTGTAGAGGGTTTTCTCGCCTTTCTCGGCGTTGGCTTTATCGATAGCCTCCATGTAGAGGGGGAGGCGTTCAGTGATACGGTTGAAGACTGCATCAGCGATGAGCTCATCATCCTTGACGATGTCTGCTCCACCGCGGGCGGCTTCATAGAGGAGTCTCGCACCAGTCTCAGGCGAGTACCCTGTGCATGGCTTTTGCATCACGTTTAGTAGTGGGCGGCCTTTTTTGAGGCTGAGGGCTTTGTAGACGCCATCTATTCCAAACTTGGGTCCTTTGAAGGCTTTGAGCCAGCTCTTGGGGAAGCGGAGGTCGAGGACTTTAACTCGCCCACCCATGCTGATATTACCGACGACGGTGCTGAGGAGCATAGGGATTTGCTGTCCGAAGTTGATCCAGGGGTAGGCAACCTGTACTATATAGTGGCGGTGGGTGACGTCGCGGGGTTGGCTGTACTCGGGGTAGGGGCCTTCGTAGATGCCCATGACCTTGGCGACGTGTTTTTTGCGCATCTCGGGGGTTTCGCCGGGGACGAGAATCCAGGTGCCGGTGGATTGTTCGACGGCGGCGCCTTCGCAGATGGCTTGGATGGGGAAGCCGAGGGGGGCGCCGAAGTAGTAGGTGGCGATGACGTGTTGTTCGGGGTCGATGTGGTCGGGGAGAGCGTTGGGCTGGCTCTCTAGGGGGAGGGGTTTGTCTTTGGAGGGCATGATGATTTGGTCACCTTCTGTTGCTGTTTGCTAGGGTGTTGGGCTTGGGTTCTATTTTAGGCTTGTCGCTTTCTTTGGAGTAGAGGAAAAGGGAACGGGTCTAGCGACAGTTATTCTGTGTATTTGTAGTGTGAGCAATAGCTATTTGATTGGCAGAGCCCTTGGCTCAAGGTAGATCTAAATCAGGATAAATGTGTGTGAGAAGGTAGAGTGCTATGACCGAGCCGCATCGAGGTATGGATCATCATTTGTCACGGTCTCGGCGCGTTATGAAATGGGCAATGGTTGTCGTAATCCTCCTTGCCCTTGCAAAAGGGATTGTCGGGTACTTTTCAGGTAGTGTGGGCCTGTTTGCCCAGGCAATCGATTCCTTTACTGACTTGATTGCTGGGTCAGCCGTGTACTTAGGGCTATGGTTGGCGCAGCGTCCTGTGAGCCAGAAATATCCGTATGGGTATTTCAAGGCAGAGACGATGGCGGCACTAATTGTTGCAATCTTCATATTTGGAACCGGCCTTCTGGTGCTATGGCAAGCGATAACGCATCTGCTTTTACATACAGAACTCTTACATTATGATATTACTCTGATTGTGGCATCAGTCTCGATTCCTATTATTCTTGTACAATCGTGGTATCTGAAAAAAGTGGGCAGAGAAACCAAGAGTGAAGCCGTGTACAGTATTGGGCAAGATTACCGAATGGATTTGTATTCGTCACTCGTGGTGCTCTTTGGACTAATTTTTGAGGGAGTAGGTATCTGGTGGGCGGAAGCAGTAGTTGGCTTTTTCATTGGTCTCGTTATTTTAAAGAGCAGTCTAGAAATTGCCCACAGTTCTGTATTAACCTTGATGGATGCTATCCCCGATGTTCAGCAACTCGAAGCCATTAAAGAACTAGCTTTGCAGGTAAAGGGCGTGCAAGGTGTCCATGATATCAAGGTTCGCCGTGCCGGACCCATCTATTTTGGCGAGATACATCTTGAGGTGGCAGCAGAGTTGTCGGTGGCACAGGCGCATCGGATATCACAGGAAATTGAACGGAGAGTAGTGGCAGCTTATCCTGAAATGTTGACGTTCCTAGTTAATATTGAACCGACCAAGATTGAATCGTTTCGTATAGCACTTACTGTTGATAGTGCCACGTCCACGCCTGAATCTCTGCCTAGCCCGCACTTTGGGTCATCTCCCTATTTCTTACTCGTAAGGGTTGAACATGGAGCGATTATCCAATGGAAAATCATGAAAAACCCGGGGGCTTCGCAAGAGAAACAACGGGGTGTACGCTCTGCAAAGGCGCTGCTCGAAGCCAATGTCAACACCGTTCTTTGTGGAATGATGGGTGAAGCCCCCCTCAGTATTCTACGAAATGCCCTCGTTGATGTTCATTCCATAAATCCTGCACAAACCTGTGCCGACAACATTCACGCCTTCCTTGATGACAAACTACCCCACCTATTCGCTACGCCAAAATAAAACCTCGTACATGTTGTATTGTAGTGGTTCGTCGAAAACATCCAAAGTGAATCCTTAAAGGTTTAAGTAGAACTTGGGGGCATTTTATTTGCACCAGCTTGGCGCGTAAATTCCGGAAGGAGCCGTTTTTAGTGCCTCTTCTTGAAGGGCGCCAGCAAGTCGAAAGGATGTGAAATCTGTTGGGAAGAAGCAGAGTGTTGAGCGTACTAATAGTTGTGGCATTGTTCTGTGCGGTCGCAATGACTCGTGGAGCACCGACACCTACCGCACGGGTCTCGGCGCAGGAGACGCCGTCGTTTCTGTTCTACATCGAGTATACCGATACTACCAGTGTGAATAACGAGTATACGAATACCGTAACAGCGATTAACACGACGTATGGAACGGATTACACCTACGAGAACCTCACAGACTACACAGAGCTAGAGGATAAGATTACAGGGCATTATGCCTTGCTGATTATGGACCAAGAGGAAGCGACATTACCGTATACGACGTTTCGGGATATTGGAAACGCCTGGGAGGACACCCTCTATGCCTTCGTGTCAACAGGCGGTGTGGTCATCTTGCTGGACTGGGATTCGGGCGTCTTTGGCGCAGCAAGGTTTATCCTAGAAGACGGAGAATTAATGACGTTTGGCGAAGTGCAGGCAGACTATCCCGATGGGTACATTGGGACGATGAACTCGCTGAGCGTCGCAGACATCAATGATCCCTTGGCGAATGGGCTATCTGCGGCGTTTCCGCCAACAACTGGAACCATCAGTTATAATGACCCTGACCCTGCTGGGACGGTCGTCATCCAAGACAACAATGGGTACGCGGTAGTTATCCACAAGGCGATTGGCAACGGGCACGTGGTCTACATGGGATTTGACTTCTTTAGCTATGGCGACAATCAAATGCAGTTACTAGCGAACGCGTTGAGCCTTAGTCCACCCTCACCCCCTATCCCCGGCTTCCCTGTGGGAGCGGTTGCCATGGGGCTTCTGCTCTGTCTAGGGGTTGTCACTATTATTCGTCGAAGACACCCCACGGTGAACCAGTAGACGGTTCACCTTTCACCTTTTTTCTCATGTTGCATCCCGCGTTGTCGGGTCTAGGGCATTACAAAGAGTCGAAGTAACATTTCGATAACGAGGACGAGAATTGGGAGGAGGGAGGCGAAGAGGATTTTGAGGGCGGCGGGCATGCGGAAGCTCCAGGTGGGGCTTTCCCGGGTGTCCTGAATCATTTGTCGGAGAAATTCGAGATCTCTTCGTCTTTGTTCGTGTTCATCGGAATGGCTGCGAATCCGGGGTGTATGCTGTATTTTTCGGAGGGCTTCAATGAACTTGAACGATAGTTGGCTGTACTCCCGTTCTAATCCATTTAGAACTGAATCCTTGATTTCGGTGAGGAAGTTGTGGAGTACCACTTGTGGTGATATGAAGATGAGAAAGCCAGTTAATACGATGCTGAATGACAAGGGCCAGGACAAGGGATTTACTAGGTAAACGTCATAGGGATTCAGATAATCGACCATAATGAGAAGGATTGCGGCAGCGACTAGAATGAGAATAATCCGGTACGTTACACGATAGAGAAACCGACCAATTATAGAGGCGTTATCGAAGAATTGCTCATAGGACATCAATTCCTCATCCTTGCTGACCTTTTGTCTACGCAGATGCTTAATGTAACTCCAGATACGGAGATCCTCCTTGGAATTGGCTAGTAGCGTGATAGCCCGCGTGATACCGATGAAGAGGTGGATTACACCCAGCACGAAGATGATAAGGACCACCCAGAAGAGACCCCAGAACGCATCGACAAGAATTATATAGGGATAGATGTTGACGCCGTAAAAGAAAGCGAGATGTGGGAGAAAGAAGGTGATGATGGATGTGGCGGTTACTGCGATCAAGATTGCGAGCGCGATTAAGGCTAGCTC
>JABXGV010000114.1 GCA_016550485.1 archaeon | reverse complement strand
GGACGGGCTCCAATAAGGCTCAAGATCCGAAGCTCTCGGCGAAGGGCACAACCATCCTCGTCGATGATTCTAGTCATTATTGTTCCCTGAACAAGTGAGCGGAGACTGTTTATCATTGCTGTATCATGAGCTCCTTCCTCCAAAACGAAGATGACCCGGTTATTCTGACTCAGAATTCGGTGGGCAAGAACATGAATGAAGCTGCGAATTCTTTCCTTTTTCTGGGAAGCCAGTGTTAGACCGGATACAGAATCGACGATGACGAGGGACCTTGGGGAGAGAATCTGGACCTGATTCATTATTACAAGACTGACTTTGTTGATGTCTGAAGGGTTGTTGATTCGGTCGATGGCGTGTTGGTCTTGGCGCATCCCTATTGCCCAACTGTAGGCGTCGATGAACTTTATACTGGCGCCTGCTGCCTCGTTATCTTGTAGTAACCCAATTCCTTGGGCATTGGCTAGAATGGTTGTCGGTGTGTTCTCCGTGGTGAGGTAGAGTGCATCGCCTCCGTCACGGATTACCTCTAAGGCTAGTTGAAGACACAGACTCGTTTTACCACTGCCTGGAGGACCAACTAGGAGGATACTGGTTCCTTGAGGTAGGCCCTCGTTTAGAAGCACACGCAATGCCACGACCGTTGCCCCAATGTTATCGTGGGAGTCTCCTAGAAGTGATTGTCCGCTAAAAATGAATAAATCTTTGGGAAACGAGTGAAAAGCAAATCATGATAAGCAGATAGGTACCAATACTATGTGGACAACGAATCGGGAGTATTATATGGCTACGCCAAAGAGAACTAAATCCGGTATTCCAGGGCTGGATGAAGCCCTGCATGGAGGTTTCCCCACCGGAAGCGTCATTCTAGTCAGTGGAGGACCAGGAACAGGAAAATCGATTCTAATGAACCAGTTCTTGGTGACTGGCGCTGTGGAGATGAAGGAGCCAGGTGTCTTAGTGTCCATGGAGGAGCCCCTAGAATCGACCTGTCGAAACATGCGGGTATTTGGCTGGGATTTGGAGGCGCTGCAGAAACAGAATGCACTGTCCTTGATTGACGCCTCACCAATGATTGAACAGGACCGAGTTGTGATGAAGCCAGCTCACCCAGTTCTTGGTCGTGAAACCTTCACAATGGAGGCGCTGCTCTCTCTGCTGCATGGGGAGATTCGCCGCGTCAAGGCAAAGCGTATCGCTATTGATTCTATCACGACATTGACCCTCCAACATGAAGACCTCTTCCGAATCCGTCATGATCTCCTCCAGTTGGTCCGGTCACTTCACAGGACCAATGCGACCTGCCTGATAGCGGTCGAAAGCCCTGATGAGGACATGATTGGCCGCTTTGGAGTGGAAGGATTCTTGGTTGATGGCGCCTTGGTGATGAAACTTGTAAGCAAGGACGAAGTCCGCATGCGAACCATAGAAATCATCAAGATGCGAGGAACCAGCCATGTCATGAACCCCCTCTTGCTCATCATCAGCGATAAAGGCATCGAGGTTTCAGACCTTCCCCCCATCAGCTAGGCGTCTCCTCTCTGCCAGAAATCGTGAATTCCCGTCTTCAATGCATCCCAAAGGTAACTTTATTTGTAATGAATGAACCATCTAGTAGATGAGAGAGCGGGGTTGTGAACCCTTGAACTTGCCCCAAGAAATTCTAGAGTTTTTAAATCGCCAACATGGTCAAACCCTATTAATCAAAGGCAGGTCTGGCACAGGCAAGACCACCTTTGCGCTCTCCCTCTTCGCGGAGTTAGTGGCAGCATTCCCGAAACGGTTTAAGCCAAAACATTTCCTCTATCTATCTTCTCGAGTGGACACCCCCAGTCTAGAAAGCCAGTTTCCCTGGGCTAAGGAGATATTGTCCTCGGAAAATATTGTTGACGCGGTGCCATCCACGGTAGACGATTCCGACGTGTCAATCTTCTCCGATGAACTCACCTTTATCAGCGCGGTCAATGACCGACTTTTATCCCAAGAACCCTGTGTTTGTGTCATTGACTCCTTTGACGCCATCGTGGAGGCGACTCGGTCTGATCCCCAGCGGCTCGCTGTCGCGCTCAGCCACTTGAACGCTCGGACAAAGGCCAAGATCATCTTGGTTCAGGAGGGAGATCATGACAGCCCTCTTGATCATATCACGGATAGCACGATTATACTTACCAAGTCGATGACAGAGGGGCAATTGTGGCGAAGCATACGTATCGACAAACTACGGGGAACCCGAATCCAAAAGGGTGTACAAGGGTTCACTTTGAGTTCCAACCGTTTCCAAGTTCTACCCTCCTATGATGTGGAACAAGCCCGACGCCCCTCTACCTTTCAAGTTATTCCCCACAGCGCGGGAAAGTTTTCATCCGGTATCCAGACGCTTGACGAGATTATTGGCAGCTTCCGGCGGGGAAGCACTCTCTTCCTCGATGTTGGTCGGGGAGTACAAAATGAAGTCACTAACACGTTAATCTTGAACTTCATAGCCAACTTTCTGCTTCAATGTGGAGGCGTAGTCATGGTTCCCCCTAATATGCTCAGCTTCCGCCGTCTAAAATCCGCAGCGCTTCATTACGGGTTTGTTGACCAACTGAATACTAGGCTCCGCCTCTTTGTAAGCGCGACCTCAGAACTCAGCATGTCTAGCTCTAGAGCAGAACTCGGAGAGCCCTACTATAAGGCGATAGCCTCTCGTGAAAGTAAGGACCTTGAAAACGCCTGGATACGGGTTCCAGAGGAATTGCGAAGCCAAGGCTGCTCAAATATCTTGAACATCGTAGGGTTTGGCTGGCTCCAATCCTGGCTTGGACCCGGAGACCTACCCCAATGGGCGACCCGGATCGCCAATGACACCGCACGGGAGAGCGACCTGAGCATTGTCGTCGGCTATAGCAGTACGGCAGAAATCAACCCATATCTTGCCGACTTGTCCGAAGTCCATATCTCTCTGTCCGTCAAGACAGGTGCTACTATTTTAAGGGGGATTAACCCTCCAACTACTCAGTACTGTATATTCCATGAAGAAACGGGAGGAAAAACCAGCATTGGTTTCAGAGAAATCGCCTAAACAAGTAAGGGTACTTCTGGCGGATGATTCCAGGGTCTTCCTCCGTGCTGCCCAAATACTCCTCAGCGAATACTATGAAGTTGGAATCGCCTATGACGGTCAAGAGGCGATTGACAAAATCCGTGCTAGTCCTCCTGATGTTTTCATTGTTGACTTGGTATTGCCCAAGATTAGCGGGACGCAATTAATCCCCCAGGTTAAGGCCGAGTTCCCTGACATGATAATTGTGGCTCTTACTGCAATTGATGATGAGGAAACCGTCAAGGAGGTTTTAGGACTCGGAGCCCATCACTATCTTATAAAAGGGGCTCTCACCGGCGATGAAATATACAGGACGGTGGAGCGTCTCTTGGCAAAATCCAAGAGTTCCGATTAGCAATACCCTAGTTCGATGGCAGCTTCTACCTTTCCTTTAATACCTGAGGCTGTGTGTGAAATTCAGTCCACCAAGGGCAATGCGGGTCTAGAGGTCTTCAATCGAACGACCAGTCTTCCGAAGGTATTCCTCAATAGCCTTATGGAGACCATCAGCAGCTAGGTTCGAACAATGCATCTTGATCGGTGGCAAGCCTTCTAGGCTTTCAGCGATTTCTGCCCTGGTGATTTTGAGGGCTTCTTTCAATGTCTTGCCCTTGGCAAGTTCTGTGAGCATGCTGCTCGTAGCGATGGCGGCTGCACACCCGAAGGTCTTGAAGCCGATATCCACGATGACATCATCTTTGACTTTGATGTAGATCCAGATGAGGTCGCCACAGACTGGGTTACCCGTCTTGCCGATGGCATCCGCATCGGGTAACTCGCCCATGTTTCTTGGGTTCTGAAAATGTTCCTTGACTTTTTCGCTATACATTGTGTGTTTTCATCTCCTAGCTGGGTGGGTAGAGAGGTGACATCTCGCGGAGGCGTTGAATGATTGGGGGTAGCACTTCGGTGAAGTGGTCAATATGGCTTTCGGTGTTATCACGACCCAGTGTGAGCTGAAGCGCCCCATGGGCCTCCGCCTCGTCAACCCCCATGGATAAAAGAACATGAGACGCCTCCAGAGTTCTCGAGGTGCAGGCTGAGCTTGTGGCTACAAGAAAGCCTTGGAAACTGAGGTGGAGGGTGATGGCTTCACCTTCGACGAAGCTGAACCTGATGTTAGCGTTATTTGGGAGACGGTGGGTTGGGTGACCGTTGAGATAAGTGTATTCCATCTTGCTTGTTACAGCCTTGATGAGACGATCCCGAAGGCGAGTAAAATGTCGGATATTCGCCTCTAGTTCTCTTCCGGTAATTTCAGCGGCGAGACCCATCCCCACTATTCCTGAAACGTTTTCTGTCCCAGAGCGCAACCCCATCTCTTGACCGCCTCCTAGAAGAATCGGCTGGATTGAAGTGCCCCGCCTTACTACCAGCGCACCCACGCCCTTGGGTCCATAGAGATCATTGGAGGAGAGTGTCATTAAGGAGACCCCTAAATCCGAAACATCGATGGGGATCTGACCTGCACTGGCGACTGCGTCCACGTGGAGAGGAACCTTTGCGTCCGCGGCTATACCTGCGACTTCCCGGATTGGCTGAATCGATCCTACTTCGTTGTTGGCATGCTGAATCGAGAATAGAATCGTTTTGTCGGTTATCGCCTCTTTTAGGGCCTCGAGTTTGATGATGCCATATTCATCTACGGGAACGTGGGTGACTTCGAATCCTTGTTTGACCAGAAACTTTAGGGGGTTTAGGATGCTTAGATGCTCGACTTGGCTTGTGATGATGTGATTGCCCTTTTGACGATTCCGGTATGCAAATCCGATGAGGGCGAGGTTGTTAGCTTCTGTTGCGCCGCTCGTGAAGACAATCCGATCTTTAACGTCCGCTCCGACAAGGTTTACAATCTGCATTCGCGCATTGGCAAGCGCCTTAGCTGCATGTTGCCCAGCAATATGGACTGAGGAAGGGTTTCCGTAGAATTCCTGAAAATAAGGGAGCATTCCCTCGAGCACTCGTTTATCCACAGGGTTACCCGCAGCATGGTTCAGGTTGACTCGTTCCACCATCTTTTTCAGCACCCTCTAAATCTCTGTTATTCTTTCTTAGAAGACCAATAGCCCATCAGCTTCCAACGCTAGGTCATTTAGCGTTGCTGCCCCAACCACCTTGGCTCCTTCTAGGTACCCGCCTCTGTCTAAGCCTAGTAGTTGAGTGCTTTGGTCACACACCATCAACTCGACGCCTGCCTTGATGGCTTGATCTATTACCTCCTTTAGGGGAGGAAAGTTGCTAATCTTGATTGAATCGGCTTCTCCCTTCTTCACTACTTTTACTCCGTGAATCATAAAGAAGATTGTGGCATCTATGTCCATCATCTTCGCGGTGGTCGCGAGGATGAAGGGGGCGTAGAGGCGTTCGGGTGTTTCGGGGCCAGCGGTTAGAAGATAGACTAGTTTTTTGGTCATGTGAGGTTCATCCTTCGGTCTTTTGGATTAGGAAGCGAACGTAGTCGTCGGTTTTCTCGATTGCTAGAACCGTGTTGCCTGTTCGTTCTGCCCAGCGGGTGATGTCCTCCTCGGCGGCAGGGTCGTCGGCGAGGAGTTCCACGATTTGGCGGGGTTTGGCTTCGAGGACGGCTTGGCGGGCCTTGTAGACAGGAATTGGGCAGAACATCCCACGGGTGTCGATGGTGCAGCAGGGCTTTTGGTCTGTGCTGCGAGGGCGTTTTTGCTTCATGGTTTGCTTTCGCCTCCAACAACTTAACAATTGTTAAGTTCTATGGGGGAGTCACATTAGAACTATTTAAGGAAATCGCTCCTCCATATAAACGTCACCACACGGTCTTGGTTCACAGCATTACCAACAAGACACTAAAAGCCTAAAAGGCTGTAGTGTAATAGAGTTACATAATTGGGGGTTTTATTTTGCCTTCATCCACCAGGTCAAAACGGAAAATCCAGAAACGCACGCCCTCAGACGAGGAGTCGCACGAGGGGCAGCAAAGGGGCCTCGATCCCGAGGTCTTGCAGGAGTTGAAGGAGCTTTTCACGTCAGGCGATCTCCCCACCGCGAAGCGGCGCGACTCGATAGTGATGACCAGGGTCTGGGATAGCGATCTTCGCATTGTGGATGCGCTCATCTCCCTGGACATCTTCAAGAGCCGCAGCGAAGCGGTCGCCTATCTCGTTCATGAGGGCATCCTTGCGAAACGCGAGCTAGTGGACACGATTCTCCCAGCCATTGATCAAATCGAAGAAATCAAGCAGAAAACCCGCCGAGAAGCCGTGAAGGCACTCCACAGGTCAGCCCGAGAGTAAGAATCGCAGGCTTCCTTGCTACCCGTTCAAAGCCAAGCACTCCTGTTACTGGCTTGGTTTGAATGGCGAAATCTTATTAATATCCTCTAACTCTGACACTGAGTACTATCAGCGTCAAAATTTTGGTAGAAGTGATCACTTTGTCATCAGAATTCTACTTGACTGAAAAGGAGCAAAAGTTTCAAGCAGATGCCAAGACCTTTGTAGAAAAAAAGCTCGCGCCCTTCGCTGAGAAGATAGAACGAGGTGAAACGGAAGCCTGGGACATCATCCGAGAATTCGGAAAAGCAGGTTACCTGGGGTCTCGTTATCCACCTGAATACGGGGGGACAGGATT
>JABXGV010000113.1 GCA_016550485.1 archaeon | reverse complement strand
TACTAGAAACCAGTTAAGGCTCTTTCTGTTCTACAGCTTTCATCACTACTCTCGGAGTGGAGAAAAATCGTTCAGTAGCTTCTAGGAGTGAAGTCGCATTTGTGCTGATTTCTCTTTTAATTTTGTCCACATGACACGTGCCATCAGTTCGAAGATTTCAATGACTCGTACGCCGTCTTTGGCGCTGGAGGCGATGTAGCCCACGAGTTTGTGTTTGTCGACGAAGTTCTTTACGAGTTCAGCGTCAAAGTATGCGAGATCACATTTTGTCCCAACTAGTAATATAGGGATGTCACCTGTGCTTTTACGTAGAAGTTCTAGCCAGTCTTCAAGATTGAAGAAGGTTTTGGGCCGTGCGGAGTCGAAGGCAAGGATACAGCCATTGGATCCTTCGCTGAAGCGGGGAACGAGGAACCGGAACCGTCCCTCACCGGCGAAGTCCCAGATGGATAGGGTGATGGTGATTCCCTCCAACATTACGTCTTTGATGGCAAATCCTGTGCCAATCGTCATTTGGCTTGGTATGTAGGTCCCTGAAATGAAACGGGTTATCATTGTTGTCTTGCCTACCCCGCCGTCCCCTAGCATAATCAGCTTTAGCACTGCCTTGCGCTCTACAGGTGATTCAGTCTCGAACCCTGTGCCTACACTCAAGCAAAGTCACCAATGTGTCGCAGATAACCCTGCATGCCTGTACCACAAGAGGTCTAAAAAATCTAACTAATGCACCCTACCATAGGGATAGTAGAATGAGAGATTCTACTTCCTAGCGACACGATTAGCTACGAGTGCTGCAAGGGCACCGGCTCCAACGCCATTATCAATGTTCACAACGGCCATTCCAAGGGAACAAGACTGGAGCATGCCAATCAGGGCACCTAGCCCCTCGGCACCAAGCCCATACCCTGTAGAAACGGGGAGCCCAATCACAGGAATATCAACTAACCCTGTCACCAGAGAAGGCAGTGCGCCCTCCATTCCTGCTGCTACGATTAGCACTTCGATTCCATTGCTTATCATCTCGGTGAGTTCGGGGAATAGCCGGTGGACCCCTGCGACGCCAACATCATGAGCCATGTAGACTGTGCAGCCCATTTGTTCTGCCATGACGCGGGCCTGTTCTGCTACTCGGCGATCGGAGGTGCCTGCAGTCACAATACCCACCTTTCCTCCGGTTTGGGGCGGCCTGTAATCTTTGCGGCTTACTACTGCAATGGCCCCGTCGCCGAACACCTTGAAGACGACGGTCTTGTCTAGTTTTTGTCGAAGTGCCTTTTCTTGCTCTGCTGATAGGTGGCTGATTAGGAGGCTGGGTTTCTTCTTTAAGGCGTGAGTGACGATCTGGATGATGTCCTCCTTGGTCTTGTGGCGTGCCCACACCACCTCAGGTATCCCCTTCCGTGTTTCCCGGTGAGCATCAAGTTTTGCTAGCCGCCCAATTTCGATGATGTTGAAGAGGCGGAGCTTCTCCTCAGCCTCATCTACGGTAAACTTGCCTTGGGCGAGCTTCTCTAATACATCCCTTAATTCGGTCATTGTGCAAACACTGCCTCCATTAGAAGAAGCATCAGATTAAATATTCAATGGATGTAAAGAGGATATCGCTGATTTGGGTGATATATTGTGGATTCACGGGTCTTAGTTATTGATGCGCAGATGGCAGGCATCGCAGGGGACATGTTCGTGGCAGCGCTAATTGATCTGGGGGCAGAAGCAGATGTAGTCATTACAGCGATGGAGATGTCAGCTCGTTATGTGCCAGATGTAAAGAGCGTCCGTGTTACTGCTAAACCTGTGGAGCGCAGCCACATTGGCGGGTTATACCTTGATGTGCAGATAGAAGAGTCCTACAAGACTCGTTCAGGCAGTGTCCTCCTCGAAGCAGTTCAAACAATGGTAAAGGATTTGAAGCTCTCCTCAGCGGCTTCTGCCTATGCTCAACGAGCCATTAATTTCCTCGTTCAGGCTGAAGCTGCGGTCCATCGGCATACACCGGAAAGCGTGCATCTACATGCGGCGGGGTCTGTGGACACTGTAGCAGATATTGTCGGTGCTGCGACAGCCCTGGACTCGCTCACACTTGCAGATTCTCAAACAACCTCGTATCATTCACTCCCAATCGCTGTTGGCGGAGGAACCTTCCCTAGCAGCCATGGACGCCTTGCAGCCCCCGGTCCTGCTGTAACGAAGATTTGCACTGAAGCAGGGTTGCTGTTTAAAGGTGGTCCACTTCAACGCGAACTAGCAACACCAACTGGCGTTTCCCTAGTCGCTGCCCTTAACCCTCTTTCAACTCCGGTGTACCCTGCGCTTCGCTCAATCTCAGTGGGCTATGGGGCAGGCACAGCCGAATTGAAGAATGTACCAAACCTGCTCCGAATGGTAGTGGGTGAACCCATAGCCCCTCGAAGGCTACTCCAAGACCGAGTGGTAGTGATAGAAACCAATGTTGATGATGTTTCAGGAGAGACACTAGGTTTTGTGATTGAGCAGCTTATGTCAGCGGGGGCTAAAGACGTTACAGTCCTTCCCACAGTCACTAAGAAGAGCCGCCCCGGTCACCTAATATCAATAATAGCCGCCCCCGAAGACGAGGTGCGCCTTGCCCAGCTACTTATCAAGGAGACTGGGAGTCTGGGCGTCCGCATCACCTCCTGTGATCGGCACCTCCTTGCTCGTGAAGTTGTACAAGTCAAGATATCCCTAGAAGAGGAGGAAACGACTATCCGGGTCAAGGTCGCCACTGACCGCACAGGAGCCGTTCTCCAAGTGAAAGCAGAATATGATGATGTCCAGCGTGCCGCCCTTGTCACGGGTAAACCGATGACTGAGATTTCAAGACTTGCAGAATCAGCTGCTAGACAAAAGCTTGCTGAAAAGGAAGGTAAGGCATCACGCAGAAGGAGAAAGAGGGCTTGACCAGTACCACCTTGAGTGAAAAACTCAGCAAGAAACGGGATGCTGTCATCCAACACCTGAAGAAGCTGGGTAGCGTTTTGGTTGCCCTTTCGGGCGGCGTGGATAGTGCAGTCGTGGCAGCCCTCGCCTTTGAAGCCCTAGGCGATAAGGCAATCGCCGTAACCTTTGATTCACCCCTGACACCACCTGGAGAGCTAGAAGATGCTATCGCCTGTGTTCGTGTTATAGGCATCCGTCACCGAATCGAGACAAGCGATGAGGTTGCAATAGCCTCCATTGCAGATAACCCCCGAGATCGCTGCTACTACTGCAAACAGCACCGTTTCCGACAAACGCTGAACCTAGCTGAAGAATTGGGTATAGCCACAGTGGTTGATGGTACCACGCTTAGTGATATGAGCGAGTATCGTCCAGGGCTTCGAGCCCTAGAAACCCTTGGTATCGCAAGCCCGCTTCTCGAAGCCAAGGTTACAAAGGAAGAATCCAGGCAACTGGCACGTTTTCTCGGTCTTCCAGTTGCAGACAAGCCCTCCAACAGCTGCCTTGCCACACGAATCCCCTATGGAGAACCACTCACCCACAAACGACTTCAGCGCATTGCAGCTGCAGAGCTAGCTGTACGCCAACTAGTAGATGTTAAAGCGCTGCGCGTCAGAGACCATGGAGAACTGGCACGCATCGAGGTAGTTCCCAAAGACCTTTCTCGCTTTGTCGACACCAGGATAGCAGGGCGTCTAGTGAAGAAGCTGCAGGCTCTTGGCTTCAAATACGTGACACTGGACCTCAAAGGATACCGCTTTGGGAGCTTCGACGAATAACCAGCGCTGCAAAGTCAGTTAGGTGATAATGGGTTCGATTCCTAGAATATCACAAAAATCGACGAGCTCACTGACAACGTTGCCATAGACCATATGCAGGTGGTTCGAGCGAGTGTGCTGTAGGAAGAAGTGGGGGTCTCCGTCGAGCTGTATGAATGCATGGGGCCAGCGGTCACGGGCTTCTTTGAAGGTCTCCTTGGGTTGAACAAAGGCAGTGCCTGTAGCGATGTGAAGGACGTAATCACCTGCTACACGGCTAAGCCGAGCAATTGTGACTGGACCCTCTTTGCAGCAGAAGGTGGGACAGGCACCTGGGCCACCCATGTAGTCATATTGGGTGTTCCATTCTATGTCTTTGGGTGAGGAGGCCATTGTTGAAGCGATGGTGCCGCAGTTAACAATGCGAAGAGCGGCTGCGTTCATGTCTAGGTCGTTGACATCCCCAAAGAGGACCGGTCCATCGGTGAGGAGGTGAAGTATTCGCATAGTGAGAGCGGCGTTCATATCAGCTTCACAAGCAATCATGATGCCGTCATCGATAAGGAGAGAGATAGGCATACAGCCGCTAACGTAGTTGCTGATGAATTCTGGCTGACACTTGAAGCCGCCAAACGCGTAGCCTTCTTTCTCCATCAACTCCTTTAGGGCAAGGTATAAGCGGATGCTCTTTTCGAGGACCTCATCTGAAACGTTTACTGCGCCGTAAGTTTTCTTCACCCATGCCATCTTGGCTTTGACCTTTTGGGCTGGAACCTTCTGGGCTTCTAGATACGGTCGGAGCATATCTACGTGCTCCATTTCAGTGCCGAAGAGGTCCTTTATTTGGCTGAAATCTACATAGGCGGTGACCATACCCATGGTCTTTCCACCGATTACCACTGCTTTGCTGCGGCTGAGGTTGTCCACAACCATGGCGGCACGGCAGTAACTTGTTATCGCACTAAGTACTTCAGGGTCCTCAGGTTCGCCAAAGACAAAACAGTGTTCGAGCCCTAGCTCGTCGAGGCTTCCATGGGTGATGGCGGCACCGACGAGGCTAAAAGAGGCGGGGCTTCGGTACCCATACACGACGCTTGGGAGACCTGTAGCCTGCACGGAGGAAACAACCATTGGGGCGTAAATCCATGAGGCGACGTTGTAGATGATGCATTGGAGGCGCTGATGGAGCATATCCTCAGATACGCGTACGGCATCCTCCATTGTGAGTACGAGATCCTTATGGGCTGTAACTTCGAGATCCTGTTTTTGGAGCGCACTTTGCAACTGCTTGTGCGCCTGCTCAGCGATGTCAGTACGTTCTCTTGCTAAGGAGAGTGTAATTAACCCAACCTTTGGTTTTGGCAAGTATATCCCTCGGCTATGAGTAACCTTGGTTATAGGGTGTTCTCCTGTCTAGACAGATTGGTGATAAAAGCCTTTGCGAAACTTGATTTTATCCGAGAAGGCTAGTTGGATTGACTTGTATATTCACACAGGTTTGGTTGGACCTGCAATCTCTTAAGACTGCAACTTTGTAAGAATAGTCAGGTGCAGAAAGTTGGATGAGCAAGACTCGGAGATTGAAGACATGCTAAGTGGTGACAGGGTTCGAACTGCCATGGCGATAGTACGGACCCTAGAGGCTTTGAGAAGGAGCCGCCTTTCTGAAATGCGGACAGGTATCGGTATAATCACGATAGCCCTCTCCATACTGGCGATACTAATAACAACTTCTCGCCTTTATGTACTCCAGGATGTTTTCCTCCTTATTACCGCACTTGTGACAATTGCTGCAATTCTAATTATCTTAGGGACTCACCTAGTTACCAAAGCTTTGAGAGCAATCCGTAAAATCGAACGGAAAGCGAAGGCAATTGATTTTAGTTGTGACAATGTCAGCGTATTATTCCGAAAGTTCTTTGATGAAGACTAAAAAACTCAAGTCAGTTTCCTTGCGTTGAAGGCGAGAAAGGGTGTGTAGAGCTCATCTGCGGAAAGTGAGCCGTGATGCCCTACCAGTCTGGATTTAGGGAGCAGCCGTTCTTTCTCAGATTGGTAGTAGCTCTGTTCCACCTCGACGTCGACGCCGTCGCGGCATATCAGTAGTAGGTCACCGAGTCTTCCCGTTACCGCACGAGTGAGTTTCCCTGGTAACAGTCGTGCTTTAGCGATTTCTTTGGTTTCTAGGAGGAGAGCTTTGTCTTCTAATTGCTCTTTGAGCCATTGCTTGAGTCGCCTCCGATTATTAGAGCCAGCACAGTAAAAGTGCATTACTCTCCCTGAATGCCCTGGTGGACCGATTAGTGTTCCCTTGACCTCTTTGAGTTCCTCCTTCAAAAGTAGTATCCTCTGCTCCTCCCGGACTGGTGTCTGACCGTGATCAGCGCAGATGATAATCGTGGTGTCCTTGGCTTCGGCGGGTGTGAGGCGTTCGGTGAAGACACGTAACTGGCGGAGGAAAACATCGCAGCCTTCACGGTACTCGATGGAGTGTGGTCCGTATTTGTGGGCTAAGTAATCAATTATGCCAAAGTAGAGCGTTGCGAATATGGGCTTCCGAGGATAATGGTCGATGAGTCGGCGAGCCATCCCAAATGCATCGACGTAATCCGCGTAAGGTATGATGTTTGGTTTATCTACGAAGAAATGGCCTAATCCTGTTCCTGCTATATGACCGGGAAGCCCATCCGCGTGGATAACTGGGGAGTCAAGTTGCTGGCTCAGAAGGTCAACGACTGGTTTACTCCAGAGTAATCGGCGTACGTCAATACCAGCAGTCACTATTGCATCTCGAATACGTACGCCTTCTCCTGCCATCCGTAAGGTGTCGACAATGGCACCATATTCTTGGAAGTAGATACGGTGTCCCATGATACCATGTTTTGTCGGTGGTACCCCTAAGTGGATACTAGTCACGGCACTCGATGTGATTGTGGGGAAGGTGCTACTCAGCGTGACACCTTCGGTATCGCGGAATAACTGGCTTAGCTGACTATTTTGTATATTTTCAACACCGAGGCTATCCACCAAGCACACAATAACTCGCTTGGCACCTAAAGCATCATTTCTCTCGAGATGGGCGCGTACTTCTGGGAAATTAAACAGGTCTTCAAGAGGAACCTGTCTACCCATGCATCGAAGCGCCGTTGGGAGTATCTTGTAAATGTTCCGTTGATAATCCGGTTCATACAGGTCATCGGTGCCCTTCAGTAATTTCTTGGTAACAGTCAATCAACTACCCCAGTTGGCTATTCACTGTTGTAGAATTGCTTTGTAGCACCTAAAATGGTAACTTAAGTGTATTCGTCTATTTCTAAAGAAATCTCTAAGAAGAGGGGTATGTTGTACACTTCGACGAAAGACTCTTTTAGATACCCCCAGAACATCTAGATGTATAATGCGGTTTATCTAAGGGATTATGATATGGCGGTCCTTGGACTTGCGGTGTTTGAGTTTGATCCACAAGTGGGTCCTAAAGAGGTGTACAGGACTAGCAATGTGGAGGAGATAACCGTTGAAGAGTCTGTGGCTATCTTCGCCACACACAGCGTTTTCTCAGGGGGATTTCGCGGTGTTCATATAAGGAAGAGAACGTGGGCATCGTATATCAAACCGCCATGGGTTTTTGCACTCCTCCTCTCTCCTGACGAGCCAATTGGTCCATTGGAAAACGCTATTCACACCACCCTCGAAGAAGTCGAACTAAAGGAGGTGCCTACAAAGAGAGAATGGAACTCCATTTACCAGAGGCTCCTTCGAGAAATAAAGAAGTCTCCAGCCTCGGATTTACTCACCTCTAAGTATACTGCGGCGTTTCTGAAGAGACTTCTAAATGGAGGAGTTGCTGCTTTTGAACCCCAGTTTAGCTTTGATGTAGGAGTCAGTTACCCTGAAGCGGATTGCATGACTGGCTTGAACTCGTATGATACACGGCTTTTCTTGGAAAAACTAGCACTTGCAGGCATCTTTGTCAGCGAGCCAGTGGGTGGTGCTCTGATATGTCCCGGCTGTCAAGGATTCAAGATAGCCGTCCGCGTGGTGTGCTCACATTGCAAGGCATCAACCCTTGAGGTTATTCATATCGTAATGCCCATTGTACAAAAATCGGATAATTCCAACTCTAGCAGCCTCGCAAGTATCACGCATTATTCGTGTTCCAGTTGTATGAACCTCACCCAGCAACCTTTCATCACCCTTGAATGTACTGAATGTGGAAAACAGTTCCTGCCCATGGAAGCAGAATTCCGCCAGCTCTTCCGAATCATCCTAGAAAAAAGTTCAGCAAAAGCGCTTATTCAGCGTATTGAGACGCAGTTCCAATCCTAACAGGTCATTCATCACTATGTGATGATGCCATTTTCTCATACTGTTTCCAAATTTGTTCAGCCAGTCTTTGGAATACATCGTTGACATTGACGTTTTCTTTTGAGCTGCTCTCAATGAAGATCATCTTGTTCTGCTTCGCCTGTTTTTCGCCCTCTTTTATGGTGACAGTGCGTTGGTCCTCTAAGTCCAGTTTCGTCGCTACGAGTTCAATCGGGATTCCTTTGCAATGCTGGAGTACTTGTTGAACCCAATGTCCTACTCGCTTGAAGCTTTGTCTGTTCGTGATATCGTAGGCAACCACAGCTCCTGCAGCCCCCTCGAAGTAGAGGCCTCTAATGAAATCAAATTTCTCCTGCCCCGCTGTGTCATATATCACGATTTTTACTCGGTTTCCTTTTACTTTGATTTCCTTTGCGAAGAAATCAACACCGAGTGTAAACAAATAAGACTCGTCGAATTGGTCCATGGTGAACCGTCTTGCCAGCGCGGTTTTACCTACTTCAGCGTCCCCGACGATTATTATCTTATAGACAATATCAGTTATATCCGCCATAATGAATCAACTCGTTCTTAGAATGTGTCCAATACTCATTTCTTACGAATATTACCTTTAAAGGTTCGGTTATCAACCTTGGGCGTTTATGAGAGATGGAATTCTAAATATCCAGTTTTTCTAGGATGCGAATCATATTTGAGGTGTCAGGATGCATATTGCGACTAATGGGGTTCCAGTTGTGAGATGACGAAATTGCCAGATACTAATAATCAATTCAATTTACCTGTTGACGAGATGCCTAGGAAATGGTACAACATTGCTCCAGATTTACCTGAACCGCTTCCTCCTCCCAAGGACCCTCCAGAGGGACCTTCACGGGTTGATATGCTACCAAAGTTCATTTTAAAGAATTGCCTTGGCCAAGAGATGTCCACGGATCGCTGGCTGGACATCCCCGATGGTATCCGAGAACTCTTCATTCAGGCAGGGCGCCCCCGACCGCTTATGCGGGCTCTTCGACTGGAAAAAGCGCTGAAATTACCAAAAACAATTCGACTCTACTATAAACGGGAGGATCTTAGCCCTACAGGTTCACACAAGGTTAATACAGCCCTAGCACAGACTTATTACGCTGCCAAGGAAGGCTACTCTGAAGTGGTTACCGAGACCGGCGCAGGTCAGTGGGGTTCAGCGCTATCATATGCGGCGGCACTAAATGATCTAAAGTGTCGCGTTTTCTGGGTACGGGCGGCCTATCGGTGGAAGCCTGGTCGTCGAACACTAATGCAACTCTTCGGCTCGAAAGTCTTTGCCTCACCCAGTAAGGAAACCAAATTTGGTCGTGAACTCTTAACGCAGAATCCGCAACACGTGGGCAGTCTGGGCATCGCGATTAGTGAAGGTATAGAAGATGCGTTGAATCGGGATGACAGCATCTACTGTCTAGGAAGTGTCCTCAACCATGTGCTCACCCACCAGACCATTATCGGGTTAGAAGCAATTGAGCAGTTCAAGCTAGCTGACGATGAACCCACTCTTCTAACTGGCTGTTTCGGTGGAGGAAGCAATCTTGGTGGTTTCACAATACCCTTCGCCGGTGAAGTGCTCAGGAAGAAGCGCGAATGTTCCTTCCTTGCCGCACAGAGCGAAGCAGCCCCTAACCTCGTGAAAGGGAAATACATGTACGACCACGGCGACCATGCTGGACTAACGCCTCTCCTCAAGATGTACTCAATGGGTCACGACGCCGAGCTTCCCGAGATCTGGGCAGAAGGTATCCGGTATTCTAGTGCAGCGCCTCTGATGAGTGCACTTCGTCACCACGGGCTTCTAGATGCTGTTGCTTATCCAGTTGACGAGGTCTATGTATTCACGCAAACGCGACGCTTCATTCGGGCAGAGGGCTTCATTCCTGCGCCGGAGAGCGCCTATGGTGTTTGCGCAGCCATCGATAAAGCCCTAGAATTCAAGCGAAAACGCGAAGAGGCAGTTATCGGCTTTAATGTCTCAGGACATGGGTTCCTAGACATGCAAGGCTTCGCTAAGCCTCTCGGCCTCGAATGGTAAAGATCACCTACCGCTGTCTAGACGAGCAGTATCAGCGTGGTTTGCGTAGCGTAAACCAATGCCAGGTGGGATGCCCTAGTCCTTGTTCATAGCTGATAATATCGAAGCCATGGGCTACAGCTAGTTTATCCACTTCTTCTTTAGAGAGGAAGTAGCGATCAAGGAGGCTGACATTTCTCCGTTCAACATCTCGGCGTGTTTGAAAGCGGAAGACGCCTCCCGGTCGGAGAACACGATAGGCTTCACGGAAATAAGCGGTGATCGTATCTAGATTCATGTGCTGAAACGCAATAACAGAGTAGACAAAATCGATTGACGCCGAAGGGAGAGGAATAGTAGCCCCATCATTTTGAATCACGTCAACATTAGAATAGCTTTGAAGACGATGTTTGGCGTACTGCACCATATCAGCGCTGAAGTCTATGCCAGTAACACGGTCAAACCGAGATGCCATTGGCACTAAAATCCGCCCAGGCCCACAACCAATTTCAAGGACATGCCATGAGGGCTTCTGGTAAGAGGCGATGGCTGGTAGAATCCACGACTCCACCCAGCGATGCCCGGTCTGGGCCCAATCCTTCTCGTTTGTGGAGGATCGACTGTAGGTGATTTCACGTAACCAGCGTCTATCCCCTTCCCAAATCTCTGGATTCTCTGAGCCACCCCGCATCCACAATAAAAGGTCTCGCAGCTTGCGGAGCGGAGGGCATCGCTGAATCAAGACCTTGATGTTTACCATGATGGTGACTCCCTTTTACTAGTTATACCCCGAAAAATGGTGCAAAATAGAGAAGCACTAGGGCTATTATATTATTCGTAGCGTGAGCAGCCCACGGTACGTACAAGCTCCATCCCCTCACTTGGAACATGTAGCCCCAAATCAGTGACATGAAGAAAAGAGGGGCGAATCTGAAAGGATCAATGTGGATAAAGGCAAAGAGAAATGCCCCGAGAACCAGTCCACCCCAACGGCTGTAGTGGTTCTCTGCGCCTTGCTGAATAACACCGCGGGCGAACACCTCTTCGCAAAAACCCACCACAAAAATCATCAATAGTATCCAAAAAATCAGGTCAGTAAGCGATACTGGTGTTAGGGACTGGCTCATGATATCTAGGTAAATCTGTGGTGGAGGCAACAACCATCTCCAGAGAATGGTTATGGGAATCGTGGCAAACAACGTAAAGAGCCCAACTGCTACACCTATGAGGAGGTCAGTGACTATGTTTTCTAGACCTCGCTCCGGGCGAAGGCCCAGCTCCTCTACTATCCGTGTCACCCAACGAGCACTCCTCTGGGAATGTAACACAGGTTCTACGTCGGTTTCCTTCCTTGACATCCACCAGATCACTGGAAGGAGAGCTGCCACCAACATGGAGAGTTCGGTCACAATAAGCCCCCCAAAAACATGAATTGATTGAGTCAGCAGTCCAACCGTGATTATGAAAATGAGACCAATAATCAATGCGATTCCAGAGATTCCGAATGGCCAGGTTGCTCTAGGCGTAGCAATCACCCCTGATAACAGAATCTCAGGAGCGCCACCTATGATAAAACGTTTCGCTTCAAGATCCTGAGTGAATTCCCGGGCACTTATTTCCTCGACGATAGTAGCAGCCTGAGCACTGTCCACCTGACCATACTTCAACAATTGCTTCTCGGAGCCGTGTGACTGCCGCATGGTCGTGGGTTGTAAAGCCTACTTCGAAGTTGCGGCGAGCTTTGCTTCGCATCCCAAGCCCAGCACCTGTGAGGTTTGCAGAGCCTGCGTAAGCGAATTTATCATCAATAATAACCACTTTCATGTGTTGACGGCCACAAAACGCGAATTGCACCTCGTCTCTGCTGCTAAGCTCTTTGAAGACAAAGGAATTCTGGGCATTATCATGAGCGAGGAAGTAGAACTGTACACCCTGCTTCACCTTTTCTTTCACGATGTCCGTGAACCGCATCTTCATACCGCGGTACTCAAGATAGGGATTCTTCAGGTTAGCTGTTGCCACTAATACAAGCCGCTTTGCCTTTAGCAGTCCATCCCGCATAACATGTTGATAGAGATCCCAGTCAAAGTATAATTTGAAGGTTTCACCAATCATAACAACATCCCGAAGCCAGAGGCTCGAATTCGTTGTCCACTAGTTCTAGGCGATATTTCACGCTTAAGAATACTGGTAATTGATACGACACTGCTATTAGGCGACTGGACGCTGAACGAAGGGAATCCGGTAATAGGGCTGATAGTTTCTTAGCCGACGAAAGGCATGCAGTTTTTCTGGTCGACCAACCTTTGCCCGGTCTATTGCTCCTTCGAGGAAAGCAATTGCCTCGTCATAGGCCCTTCTGTCAACAGGGTAGGGAACCCCATCTTTGCCGCCAAACGCATAGGCCATACGAACTGGGTCCTGCCATGAGGGGGCTTCGCCGTAAACAATTTCGCTGAGGAGGGCTAATCCACGGATGGTACTTGCCCCCATACCTTGGATGGCTAGGAGTTCCTCAAAGTTTGCTGGCTGAGCATCAAACACTTGGTTGACTGCGCGCCAGTTCATTCGTTCAGGAAAGACCTCATGATAGGGAATCATGGACGGTTCAGCCAATGTGGTTTGAGGCCCCTCAACCCACAACATTAAGGTCGTTTTTTGGTAGGAAAACTGGTCCTTGTACTCGTCGAATTGTCGTTGTAGTGCGTGGGGCGCTGTTTCACATGCAATCGCAGTGCTCGCGGTACGGCAGCCCCCACTTTCCTGCGCGGTCATATCCAAAACGAGCTGTTGTCTATTCCTAGAAAAGAACCCAGAGTGCGGCTCCTCAACAAAGGATCTGAGATCCTTGGATATCCAGTGGTAGCGGCGGGAAGTTCGAGTTTCTTCATTCATACCTTGCTGAACAACAGTCCAGTTTCCCTGCTCGGTGTCCAAGAAGAAGGTGTGATGGTATAGCTGATAGCCATCCTGTAACGCGGCAGAGTCTACTTTCGCTACCATGCGGCTTGCGTGTATCAACCTGCGGGCGGTATCCTCACCCAAGTCCAACTGGTTTGCGATGGCTTGTAGCTCAAGAGGCGTTCGGCGACTCCGTGCCCCCTTTCCCCCCGCAACTGCTATCCCGTGAGATTCTGGTCTCAGCACTGAACGAAGCACGCCACAAAGCACCGTGGTAGTTCCTGAAGAATCCCAATCATACCCAAGTACATTACTTAGGGCTTGGAACCATAAGGGATCTCCTAAGCGTGTTAGACACTCGGCTGTGCCATGTTCGTCAACCATTACCTGGAATAGAGCATCTGCCATTGGCATCATTCTTTTCACGAGCCAATGCGGCGCTCGCCCTGGGTGTAGCCGCATATCAGCTACGCCTGCCCGTTTCATCGCCATGGGGGTTCCACTCGCGCCCTAGGAAATCAAGAGGTTACTGAAAAAGGGAGAGACACCTCTGGAGAAGTGAAGGAAGGTATTTACACCAGCGAGACAGCGAGTGCGGTAAGGATTATTCCCAGAATACAAGCAAGTACGCCTGCGAGTGTGCGCCATCCTACTTGTTCTTGGAGGCTGCGCCAGCCAATCAGGGCTGCAAACAGAGGAGTTAGAGAGGAAAGAATCGTTGCGGGTGTAGTTCCTGCTAGCAGGATTCCTAGGGTGAAGGCGATGTAGCCTGCGGTGAGCGCTGTGACACCACCAATGCCTAGAATCCACCAGGCTCGCTTTGATATCCGAAATCCTTCCCGTCCTGCCCTGGTGCTTAACGCCAAAGGTACCAATACGATAAGCGCTATGGCAAGGCGGAGAACCGCTACAAGAATCAGATGGGTGGTAGCAAGTACTTGGGACAACAAGACAATACTGACACTCCAAGCGGCGGCTGTGGCTATTGCAGCAGCTGCCCCCACCCAGAGTACGCGCTGAGTCACTGCGGATTCAGCGGATTTGGAAGGGTCTAGCTGACTTCCAAGCAGGATTACTCCCATAACCGCGCTAACAGCTGCTCCGATCATAAGCGCATGTACAACTTCATGTAAGAAGACAATCTGGAGAACGACTACGAATAAGGGGTATATCGCAGTGAGGGGAGTAGCGCGGCTGATACCAATACGCTGTAAGGATACGAAATAGAGAACATCACCAATAACAAAGGCGAACACGCTGCTCCCAATTATTAACCAGAGGTCTGATAGGGTAAGCAGACACACTAAGGGGTAGACGTTTAGGAGCAAACCAATAATTACCAGGGCAACAAGGGCAGGTGTTGATCGCAAGACATTTGCTGTAATCGGTGACACATTTGCAGCGCCTTTCTTGTAGAGAGCAGCACTCACTGCCCAGCAGAAGGCGGCAATGACAGCGGCAGCCAAGCCCAGAATTAGCATACTATCTCGTCCCCCTTGCTCTAAGTGTTCATTTAGTCTTTGGTTCACTCACATTGAAGAGGTGACAGTTCAGGTTACTAACCAACAAACCCCCCTGAAAAGGCGACAAGTTCGGTGAAGCCATGTTGCTTGCCAAAGACCGTATTTTTACAGCGCTTCAGGATCCTACGCAAACAGCTCTCTTGGGGCTGCTCCATGGGTCTCGGAGCTGCTTGAGCCTAGGCTGACATAACTGCTTGTAGGCTAGGTCCACAAGAAACTCTCGCGACATGATTAGCTTACTTGTACTTTCAACTATAATGTTATTCCTCAACCCAGTGTGCCCACTGACTGGCTAATGTTTAATATGAAGTAATCGTACTTCGAAACCGGTGAATTAGAAAGTGACAACCTACTCAGGCGAAATCACTCTAGAGACGAAAGGCGAACCCCAAATCATTGATATCACCAGCGAGGTAGAGGGACATGTAGAATCCAGCGGCATCAAATCGGGACTCATTACAGTCTTTGTCACGGGATCCACGGGAGCAATCACGACTCTTGAATATGAACCAGGGCTGCTCAAGGATCTACCCGCAGCCTTTGAACGCTTCGCTCCAAGGGAGGCCGTATACGAACATCACCTCCGATGGCAGGACGGAAACGGGCACAGCCATGTCCGCGCTGCCATAATCGGTCCAAGCCTTACTATTCCCATCATTAAGAGGCGGCTTCCTCTAGGAACTTGGCAGCAGATTGTTTTCCTCGAATTAGATGTCCGCCCACGTCAACGGAAGCTCATAGTGCAAGTAATAGGAGAAAAGTAGTGCTGGGGTGAACCAGCTCAGTGAAGGACCTTGCCGCAATACTTTCTCTTATAAGAAGCCGAAGCCTCTTATTAGAAGGTGATAGATAAGTTGAGCAGGTTATGCACCCCTTCAGCAACGCTGTTATTGATACTTCTTTTTTCCCTGTTCGCTGTAGGGCAACCTGCTATCTTCGCTAGTGTGGAGGCATCAACTACCTCATGGAGTTATGCTTATGGTGGAGTCGACTACGACAATGGCTATTCCGTTGCCACATGTAGTGCTGGAGGCTTTATTACCGCAGGATATACACAGAGTTTTAGTCAAAGCTACATCGATCTCTGGGTCGTTCGCATCACTGAAGCAGGGCAGGTATTGTGGCACCAAAGTTATGGTGGCCAAGAATGGGATGAGGATACTTGGAGTCCGTGGACTCAAGGAGCCACAGGCTGGTTCTCAATCATTCAATGTCAAGCGGGAGGTTTCGCCATCACAGGCCAGACTCCATACGAGCCAGGACTATGGGACTATGGAGGACCTCGGAATGACTTATGGCTCGTCCGACTAGATGAAACTGGGACCATGTTATGGAACCAAACATATGGTGGAATTGGGGAAGACTGGGGAAACGGGGTCATAGAATGTAGTGATGGCGGATTCTTGGCTGCCGGGATGACGAGGAGTTTTGACTTCCATGAAGGAGAGCTCTTATTGATTCGTTACGATCAGAACGGACAAGAGATGTGGCACCGATATTACGGTGGACCCCACAAAGATTCCGCGTATTCGCTCGTTGAATGCCAAGAAGGCGGCTTTGCCGTAGTTGGATACACCAAACAGAGTACCCAAGCCGAGCCCGCGGATTGCTGGCTTCTCAGAGTGGATCAAGATGGGGCAATGTTATGGAATCGCACCTACGGTGGACTCGGTGACGACCAAGGCTTCTCCATTGTTGAATGTGAAGAAGGGGGATTTGCCATTGCTGGATACACAGAGATTGGGGATGACCGGCAGATGTGGATACTACGAACCGACGCCTCTGGCACGCCCCTCTGGGAGAACACCTTTGGTGGCCCTGATGTGGACCAAGGCCACGCAATCATCAAATACAGTGCAGGAGGATTTGTTCTGGCAGGCTTCTCGTTAAGCAACGGCCCCGGAACGGCTGATGTCTTCGTAGTTGGTGTTAGCGAATCAGGTGAACTCCAATGGAGCCGAATCTATGGTGGTCCTCAGGACGATTTTGCCTTCTCGCTTGTAGAGAGCAGCAATGCTGAGCTGGTCATAGCTGGCTCAACGAAAAGCTACGGGGCAGGAGATGCGGATCTATGGGTCATTCGCGTTCCCCCCAACTCACCTCAACCAACCATGTATAATGTGCTAGGACAACTGCTGGCGTCCGCTGCCATATTGGCTACCATTATAGTACTAGTGATTGCCTTCGCCTTGGTATACAGAAAAAAGAAATATGCAGCGAGCCTGTAGGTAAACGCCCTTGAAACTCATCCGCTTACGTTCAATCGCATACAATGCTTTACGGAACACCATTTGGACACCAGAGCCAGTCGGGCTTGGTCCCTTTGAAAGAATAAGACCAAGAGAAACTATCATTGTCGACTTGCTAAGGGGGCAATTGACTCCCGCAATGACTGGTGATGACGTTGAAAGATTTTATCAGGCTATGACCAAGTGGTTCCATCAGGCATTAGAGAAAGAGAAGATTCCGCTGGAAATCATCGAAAGCGCTGAACTCATTATTTCCCCCAATGGACGAAAGTGCATCATAATTGCGGATGGAAGGACCTTCAAAGCAGAACGTCCATTCTAGGACCAGCACCCCCCCCCCCCTTCGGAGCTGGGAGGAACGAGCTTTACCTCTGACCCTTCCCAAGATAGATTCCTTGTGGATCGAGAGAGCGGAGTTTCTCCAACTCTTGAGCGGTTGGCTCAGGGGTGGTTGGCACTTTATCGGGGATTATCAGGTTGAACATTACATTCTCCTTAACCCACTCCACGGTAACCCCTGGGTGCACAGACTTGAGCCGTATCCGCTTGGTCTTCTCGTCAAAATCCATCTGGCACTTATCCGTGACGACAAGGGATGGTCCTCCGCCAATGAGGCCGAGTTTCTCCCGGCTCCCTGGACCCTGCAGGTGCCCTGGGCTCGTGAGGTAGTCCAGTTTCTTCACAAACTTGCGTGCCGCATGGGTGAACATGAGCACAATACGCCCCGCAGAGCTAGCGATGTCATTTCCACCACCACTTCCGGGTAGCCGTACTGTCGGCGACTCGAATTCACCGATGTAGCTTGTATTGATGTTGCCGTACTCGTCAATTTGGGCTGCGCCAAGAAATCCTAAATCTACCCGTCCACCCATCATCAGGAAGCCGAGGGTTTCAATGAGGCCAATCGAGGCTGCTGCCTTATAGCAGAGCCGCGAGTCTGCGACCGAGAGCGCTAAATCCGTATTTTGACAGTCGACATTCCCCCCTTCATAGATGATCACAGCGTTTGGTGCATGAGTTACCTTTGCTAACAATGCTCCGAGCACAGGAAGCCCTGTTCCCGCAAAAACCCGTTCCCCATCACGTACCGCGCGAGACCCACAGACCGCCATCATTTCAGTTGATGTATATTCTGTCATTAGCCATCACATCCTCCTAATAGCCACGCACTTTATCTGCGCGCAGCGCCTTCAACCGCTTTTCACCAATCTTCTTTAGTAGGCCCTCATGGCTGCCCACGCCTAGAATCCAATCTTCAAGGTATTCTTGCCACCCCTCCTCTGTGCGACATTGCTGCACATACATCTGAAGGTGCGGCAAATCATAATCATAATACCCATAAACCTGCATAGGCCAACTCCCAAAGGGCACCTCCACCACGTAATCCACATATAGCCCTGGAATCATCGTTAAATCCGGGTTACGTCGAATCTCCTCATTGGAGATAATCTCTTCCGCAAAGACAATGGTCGTCTTCGCACACCGAGCAATCTCGTTATCCTCCCCCTTAATCCCAAAAATCTGGGTGTTCCCCTCAGGGTCCACCCGCTGCGCACAAATCACCCCAAAATCCGCTTGAACGGAGGGCAGAAGCGCAATGGGTTTCCCTGTGAAAGGACAATCAATCACCTTCGCCTTATCCTTTCGAAGCCGAGCCTTTGTCAGCATATCGGACCCCAGTAAATGGCGAATCGGCATAAACGGTACATTCAAAGCCCCACCCAAGAACCGCAAGGCCATCGACAAATTTGAATAGTCTTCGAAACGTACTTTTCCTTCCTTGGTTCGGCGTCGGAGGTTGGGGGCGAGGCCAAGGGCTTCGATTGCAAAGAAGGCGACTTCGAATTCTAGGCAGACTTCGGCGCCAACGAGGATGTCAAGGTCGTGTTCGGATCCGCAGGTGTAGATTCGGAGACCTCGTTTCTTTTGTCGGATGAGTTCCATGGCGAAGGCTTCTGGTGGTCGCTGATAGCCGAATCCGCCCCAGGCGATATGGGCGCCGTTAGGGATTTTCTTGGTGACTTCTTTGAGGGATATACGTTTGTCTTCGACGACTGGCTCGGGCATAAGTGGAACCCCCTTGGTGATAGAACTGGTCGAGACAGTAAGTTATATGCCGTAAAAGACTTGCTTTTGTTGAATGCTTTCATTCTTGGACCAGTTCATCGTCTCAGCGTGGTTCTCTTCATGCGCGTTTCTGTCGGAGTATGGCGATGCCTAATGTTAGGAGGATGATGAGAGAGATCCCGAGTAGAATGAGGACAGGGAGTGTGAACCAGTAAGGCGGTAAGAGCCAAGTGGGATAGGCGAATCCTAGGATGACAAGTTCGATGAAAACAATCCAGCCCATGAGCTCGAAACATGCTGAAAGGGTGCCCTTGGTATCACTGGGAGGTGATTTGCCCGATTCCAGTCTTTCCATGAATCTAGGTGTGGTAAATCAGGTTTTTATCCTTTGTTTTTTGTGTGATGTAGAATGATATGTTGTTTTAGGCAGGAATCTTAGCGCCGCAGGCGTCGCAGTAGTCCCAGTTACGGGGGATGGTTTTGCCGCAGCTTGGGCACCGGATTTTTGGTGTGGGTTTGCGGGGTGCACGTGGTTTGGTGCGGAGGACGTCTTGGAGGGCTTGCCGCTGGAGTCGAATGGTCACGATGAGGGCGATGATTAGGACAATGGGGAAGAAAACAAAGAGGCAAGCGGCTGTTAGGGTGACGAAGCCGATGTTGTTGGGGTTGAGCTCTTGCATGAGGAGTTCTAGTGGGATGACGCCGAGTCCGATGAGGACGGTGACGATGATGGTGACTAAGGCGAAGATGCATTCGAGGGCCCAGTAAGTTTCGCTGCCCTCTTTGAAGGTGAGTGTGCGCCCTTTCTCTGCTGCGATGGCTTTGAGGTGGCGGCGGTGCCAGTAGATGATGAGGGTTGTGATGATGAGGAAGATGATGACGAAGATAATGCCGGCGAGGACTATGAGGAGTCCTAGGGGTATGGGAAGAAGCGGAAATGTGGGTTGTGATGAGGACATGGTGAGTTGCTCAGCCTCCCTTTACTGAGTGAGGTGGAAGTATTGTGACTATCCAGCTTATATGTTTGCGGGCTTGTACCTCATTGTCTAGGTGGGGATTGTGCAATGATCTTCTCGAGTGCAGAGTGGATGTTAGTTCCTAGATTATTTGCTACCGCGTGCTGTGGCGAGAGCTTTACGCTGGTCGCGAATGTCGACCATGAAGCCTACAACCATGAGGGTGGGCCAGACACCAACAATTAGCACAAGCATGAAAATCAGTACCACGCTGGTTAATGCTTCCTCTGCGGATGGTGATAATTGAATGGGCAGCAAACCTGCCAGAGTGAGCACCGTTCCTATGACGAAGATCATAAGGTAAACAAAGAAGAACACACAGTAGATTTTGTAGAGGGCGGGGCCACGGGGCTTGAAGGTAACTTTAAGCTTCTCCTCAGCTGCAACCTTTCGTATATGCCGGCGATGCAAGTAGATGATACCAATAATCACGAAGGTGAGGATAAGATCAAAGACTAGCATGAAGAGCACAAGGCCAGCCAAAATTCGGCGTATCTCAAGTATTACTTCGATGGGAATTTGGGTATGAAGCATTTTCATGAGTCTCCTAAATTCTACTTGACTATAATGGCTTCAGTTAAAAATCTTCAACTCGAATGATGCTTCATTAGGTGGGAACTCGCGATTGGAGGATGTCTCTAACGGTGAAGACGCCTAGGATGTTTGTTTTGCCTGGTGAGAGCACCGAGCCGCTCACAACAATGATGCGTTCCTCTGGTTTGACGATTTTTTCTTCGATGACGCGTTCCACTGCTTCTTTGAGCATCTGGTCAGTGTTTTCGACTGGGTCCATCAGAAGGCACTCAACGCCCCAGAGGAGTTTTAGTTGACGTAGGACTCGGAGATGGGGTGTTATAGAGACTATGCGGGCCTGAGGGCGGAACTTTGACACCATCCGTGAGGTGTAGCCAGCCTGGGTGACCACAAGGATTGTCCCTATGTCGAGGTGCTCTTCAATTGTTACCACTGCTTCTCCTAGTTCTTCAGCGATTTCGTGTTGTCCGGATTGGTAGTGGTCGACGCGCTTTCGTGGATAGGAGCCTTCGACATAACGTCCGATTTTTTCCATTACATGCACCGCTTCGATTGGGTGCTTGCCTACCGCTGTTTCGGCTGATAGCATTAGTGCGTCTGCTCCATCGAGAATAGCGTTAGCGACGTCGCTAGTCTCGGCGCGAGTCGGGCGGGAATCTTGCACCATTGACTCTAGCATCTGCGTTGCAACAATTACTGGTTTTCCTACACGGTTACACTTTCGGATAATGGATTTCTGAAGGAGGGGCACTTGTTCGGGTGGAACTTCTACGCCAAGGTCGCCGCGTGCCACCATTATGACATTTGATGCCTCCAAGATTTCGTTAAAGTTGTCCACGGCTAGGCTGTGTTCGATTTTTGAGACAATGGGTATATCGACGCCTTCTCCCCGTAGGAACTCTCTTACTGCTTCTACTTCACTGCTTCGTTTTACAGCAGAGAGTGCGACATAATCTGCTCCCAATTTAGCTATGAAGCGAAGGTGTTCTAGGTCCTGTTGGGTGGGCACTGTAGTACCCAGTTCCGTGCCGGGAATGTTGACGCCCTTCCGACTGCTTATGGATCCTCCTGTGATTACAGTAGTATGAACATCGTTGCCTTCTATTGTGTCCACTCTTAATTCGACGATTCCGTCGTTAACATAGATTCGCTGGTCTTTGGTTACCACTCCGGGGAGCGTTTTCAGCGAGACTGATACCCGGCTCCTTGTGCCGAGGATTTCGTCAGTAGTTAAAATGATTTGGTCGCCTTCGAGCAGCTCCACGGGTTTTGTCATCTCGCCGATACGGACCCGTGGGCCTTCTAGGTCCATGAGGATTGGCGTGGTGGGTAGCGTCTTACGGATTCGTGTGAACTTTGCCTTGTTTTCTTTGAGTGGTCCGTGTGAGAGATTAATTCTAGCTACCTTCATACCTGCGTCTATTAATCGTACCAGCATTTCCTTGGATTCACAGGCTGGACCAATCGTTGCTACAATCTTTGTGCGGATAGGGATTACCAATGTTTGCACCCTCTTGTCCAAGGGACTTTTCTTCTCACTGTCTGTCTGAGCTACGACTACTCGCTATAAGTTTTCATATCCCACTATTCAAAGTGTTACTAGAAGCTCCAGATCCCGAGGTACGCGAAGACAAAGCGCCAAGTTACTCCTATGGCTAGGAGGATGAAGGTGGCGGCGTAGTCTACTCTGGAGGAGTGGCGGCGTCTATAGGGTAGCCAGAACCACGCGAAGATCATCGATATAATGAAATAGCCTATCACTGCCAAGAAGAACCCTACTACCTCTAGGTTCTGTATGAATCCTAGGGTGTGACTTAGCAGGAGTGGACAGTATAGCATGTGGCCGATGTATGTGATTAGCATTATTTGTCCATTCATTTCGCAGAACTCAGGGATGGGAGACCACCGCCAACGCCAGAGGTCCACAGTGGTCACTACACCCGCTACGATAAAGAGGGATAACCCATTGACCATAAGGAAGTACCCGATAGTCAGGGGTGATTGGGTCAAGGTGTCTCCGGCAAGGAACACGAGGGGCGGGAGGCACAAGAGTTGGACTGCGCCAGCCACAAGAGATGTTTTGGTTAATTTGAGTGGTTGTTGTGACGGGGCTACAACTGTCTCCCCTATGTGTGTGCCGATTAGGGGTGCTGCGATCCATGGGAAGAGAGGCAGCTTTCCTGTAGCAATCATCGCGGATAAATGCTCAAGGAGGTTTTGTGGAGGTTGATAAGGCGCCGCGATGACAGCGTCGTAGTTTAGCCAAAGCTGTAGGACCGGGGTCATGGCTACGACGAGCACTGGAAGCGCAATACGATAGCGTGAAGGTACACGCATCGCTAGCTGGGAAACCACCATAGAAACCGCGATGAGTTGGAGTACACTCCAGTCAAGTACTCCCCGCCATCCTGACATCATGATCGATAGAAGATAGCCCATGAGGAGAATCATGCCAGCTCGGGGCAGTAATCGCTTCCAAATCGCGATTTCTTTGACTCCCTTAGTTCTGTACCTATGGTCAACCATCGCGGTGGTGACACCAACGAATCCATAGAATAGACCCTGACCCCAGATGCCTGGAAATAAAATGGATATGGTTAGAGGAGAGAGGACCGCAGTGTTAACAAGGGCGTGTCCGAAGTGGTTGTATATCATGCCGATTACAGCGATTCCTCTGATTACATCGATTGAGCGGATTCGGCGCTCGTATATTCGAAAGGTTTCATCCATAGCTTACGACAGCATCCTACTACAACATCTAGTGGTGTAGGATTAGCCTTTATCTAAATAAATGAATCCAGTTGTATCAGAGTGGTGGTTTGCCTGAACTTGTTACGAGGTTAGTCGTCCTGTGCTGGTTCAACAACGAACTCGCAGTGAGAATCGCCCTTTGCGATGCATTTGGTCTCGGTGATTTC
>JABXGV010000112.1 GCA_016550485.1 archaeon | reverse complement strand
AGCAGCAGCGGAAGCACTTGGGGCTATGTTGAGAGTGGACGTGTTATGAACAGCAGCCGCAGCACGATTGGTTATGTCGAAAGAGGTTATGTGATGAACTCTTCCCGAAGTACCATAGGTCGCTATGATTCTGGACGAATCAGCTCATCCTCAGGCTCCACCCGCTTCTACCTCGAAGGAACTACTATAATGAATAGTAGTCGAAACAGTATCGGTTTTACAAGCGAAGCTGCTGAGAACTATCTTGAACAGATCATAGCCTATATTGTTTTCTTCTCGGATTGGTGGTGATTAGGCGACAATTTCTCACTGAGAAGAGTTAATGACATAGGAAGGGAGCAGCCAGCTCAAAGGCCTTCATTTGTAGCCGAGGAGTAGCTACTCACCTTCATCGTCGGGTTATACCAGCTAATTTGATCCTACAAAACCTAGGTATTTGGATACTATTGGTCCTGAAGCAGTTGCTTCGAGCCGACCCAGGCGTGTATCCAAGGTCCTTTTGTAGGAATTTAACTCTAGCACCAACCAACCTTCAGGGAGAAAACAGGCTGGCATAACCACTATTATCATTGATTTTATTTTTAATAAACCTAATTATTGCGGCAATGTATCTGTGAGTAAAACTAAAAATAACGGGAAGTAGTTTTTCCCATCTAGACTGGGGTTCTTCACTTTGGGCAGCGCTAAGTCGGGTTCCAGACGTGTTCGCATCGGTGTTGATGTTGGAGGTACTTTCACTGATGTAGTCCTTATCGACCAGCAAGGTCAAAGGTGGCACGCTAAGGTTCCGTCGACTCCTAGCGATCCTTCGCAAGGGTTTCTCAAAGGGTTGTATGAGGTGCTAGATGCTGCAGGGGCACCGCCAAATCAAATCAAAGATATTCTTCACGGAACCACCGTGGCAACGAATGCTGTTCTACAACGCCGAGGCGCTAAGATAAGCTTGATTACTACGAAGGGGTTTGAAGATCTTCTTGAAATTGGTCGCCAGCAGCGCCCTCTACTTTATGACATCTTTGTTGATAGAGTTCCTGTGCTAGTCCCAAAGGAACGCTGTTTCGGAGCAATTGAGCGGGTCACTGCCAATGGTAACATACACACTGAATTGAAAGAAAAGGAGGCACTTCGTGTAGCCCAAGTAGCTGGCGAGGGCGCTGAAGCAGTTGCTGTTTGTCTTCTTTTTGCTTATAAGAACCCGGTCCACGAACAGCAGCTGGAAAAACATCTGCGCTCTTTATATCCGGATATCCCAGTGTCTCTTTCTTCTGAGGTCCTACCAGAATTTCGTGAATATGAGCGAATGTCCACAACAACACTTGACGCTTATGTTACACCAATCTTGTCCACATACCTGCATCGCCTTGAAAGGGCCCTGAAGTCGAGTGGCTTGGAAGCCCCCTTGTTAATTATGCAGAGCCACGGAGGTTTACTGCAATCTTCGTTAGCCCGCCAACATGCTGTACGCCTTCTCTTTAGCGGCCTTGCAGGTGGTACTCTCGGAGGACGCTATACGAGTCAGATAATGGGTGAAGAAAAACTCATTACGTTTGATATGGGTGGGACTAGTACGGATGTAGCGTTAATTTCTGAAGGGGAATTCCGTGAAACGTCAGAGGGCAGTATTGGTGGGCTCCCTTGTCGCGTGCCCATGGTGGATGTAGAGACTGTGGGAGCAGGCGGGGGGAGCATCGCGTGGATTGACGAGGGGGGAGTATTACGTGTTGGTCCACAAAGCGCTGGAGCCGAACCAGGCCCTTGCTGTTATGATCTGGGAGGGCGAGAGGTCACAGTAACCGACGCTAACCTCTTATTAGGAAGATTGAACCCTGACTATTTTCTTGGTGGCAAACTAACTCTGAAACGTCAACCTGCCCGTGAGCAGTTGCTAGTTCTCAGTCGGCAACTAGGCCTTTCAGAGGAGGAGTGCGCCTTTGGAATTCTCCGCATAGTTAATTCCAACATGGAACGGGCGATACGTTTGGTTTCCATTCAACGAGGATATGACCCTAGAGAGTTTGCCCTCGTGGCATTTGGTGGTGCAGGACCCATGCATGCTTGGGCTTTGGCTAAAGACCTTGGCATACCACGAGTAATTATTCCAGTTGCACCTGGACTTCATTCTGCTCTTGGACTCTTGGCAACGAACTTACGCTGCGACAGGAGCCTATCAGTTCTCCTACCAGCCAGCAAACCAGACATCGAGCAATTAGATTCTGTTTACAAGAATCTTGAGTCGAAAACACGCCAACTTCTGTATGAACAAGGCGTTACAGACAGACAGGTTAGTATCCAGAGGCTTGCTGACCTTCGTTATCAAGGGCAGTCCTATGAACTCGTTGTTAATGCACCCAAAGGTAAAATTAACTCCAGTTGGGTAGCGAAGCTTCTGAATACCTTCAATCAACAACATGAACAGCGATTTGGATACTCTACACCAAAGGCTGCTGTGACCATAGTCAATCTTAGAGTTGTAGCAATTGGTCCAATGCCACAATTGAAGCCGCCACATATTCCCGTTGGAGTAAAATATCCTACGCCTAAGGAGCGGCGACCCGTCTATTTTGAAATGTTAAACGAATTTGTGAGCACACCGGTTTATGAACGATCATCCTTGGGTTGTAAATCTGAAATTATAGGACCTGTAATTATTGAGCAGCTAGATTCTACAACCGTCATCCATCCTAAGGTTAGAGCGGTAATCCGAAGAGATGGAAATATTATCCTGGAGGAGATAGAATGAAAACAGACCCAGTAACGTTTGAGGTTCTTCGCAACGCCTTTGTGAGTGTAGCAGAGGAAATGGGCGCTAGCCTAGTCCTCACTGCGTTCTCACCAAATATAAAGGAACGGCGTGACTGTTCTGCAGCGGTCTTTGATGCTCAGGGTAGAATGGTCAGTCAAGCGGAGCATATTCCCGTTCATCTGGGAGCTATGCCCGAGTCCGTAAAAGCCGCTCTAAATAAATTTCCACAAGACTCCTGGAGAGAAGGCGATGTTGTCATTCTCAACGACCCCTTTGAGGGTGGAACACACCTTCCAGATATCACCTTGATTTCACCAGTTTTCACCTCGGAGGAACTTGCTGGCTTTGTAGCGAACCGCGCCCATCATGCCGATGTTGGTGGCAAAGCACCAGGCTCCATGCCTGGTGATTCTACTGAAATCTATCAAGAAGGCATACGAATTCCTCCATTGAAGTTAATAGATGGAGGCGCTCTCAACGAGGAATTATGGTCGATGCTTTTAGCTAATGTACGAACCCCCCAGGAACGTCAAGGAGATATTCGAGCACAACTCGCTGCGAATACTACTGGAATTCGTAGATTCCAATCGATTCTCCAAAAATACGGTGCTCCAAGAGTCTCAGTGTTCCTTAAGGATCTGCTTATCTATTCGAGGCGGCGGATGCTGCAACAGCTAGCAAAGATGCCCAAAGGCAGCTATCTATTCACGGACCGCCTAGATGATGACGGCATTACTGAGGAACCAGTGGAGATTAAGGTCAAGGTTACACTTGGCAGGAAGCAAATCATCTTTGACTTTTCAGGTACAAGCCCCCAACGGCAGGGTAATGTAAACGCGACCTTGGCTGTGACTCTTTCCACCTCCTACTATGTCCTTCGCAGCATCACAGACCCTACAATACCACCAAACTCAGGCTGCTACGAACCCCTCACTGTCATCGCTCAGCTTGGTTCTCTCCTTAACCCCTCACCCCCAGCAGCGGTCTCAGCTGGCAACGTCGAAACCTCCCAAAGAATCGTTGACTGCCTCTTCGGTGCTCTCGCCCAAGCTCTCCCGGACCGCATTCCTGCAGCTAGCCAAGGTACAATGAACAACCTAATAATCGGTGGACTCGTTCCAGGTACAAATCGTGCTTTCACCTTTTATGAAACAATTGGCGGAGGCCTGGGGGCGAGACCGACAAAGGATGGTATAGATGGAATTCATAGCCACATGACAAACACTATGAACACACCCATCGAAGCTCTAGAAACAAGCTATCCCCTAAGAGTCCAGCGCTACCATCTTATCCCCGGGAGCGGTGGTAAGGGACGATTTCAAGGAGGTTTAGGTATTCGTCGGGACATCGAAATCCTTGCTGACCAGGCAACAGTCTCCATTCAGAGCGAACGGCGTCGCTACGCCCCTTGGGGACTTCAAGGTGGGATGCCAGGACGAAAAGGCGTAAATCAGCGCTGGCGCAATGGGAAATGGGAGGAGCTTCCCAGTAAGATTACCTTCACAGCGTCCCGAGGAGAGATAGTAAGCATACAGACACCAGGAGGCGGAGGCTTCGGGAAGCCAAAACGAAGAAGAAGGTCAGACAAGTAGGCTCAGGAGAAAAGCATCCCAGCAGAAGGAGAGACCAAAATAGATAAGAAATGCAGCAAAGACGAGCATGAGTACTGTGTAACCTTTGCTGCCCACAAGATTAGTGCCTTTATTGGCTAACCAGGCTGTACCAGTGAGCCAGGCATAATCCATCCATATATGTGCAGCAAACATTATGAAGACGCCGGCTATAGCAGCGAGGAGGAGAGCTTCGAGAACGAGGTTAGCACCAGCGGTTAGCCACCAAACGAGGAAATATGGATTCAATCCAGTGAAAATTAGTCCAGCCAGAAGGGGATGGCGTGTAGTAGCAGGTTTTGCTTTAATTGGTTCTGTTTCTGCTCTAGAGCGAAGAACTTCGCGGATTTGTAGGCCAGCAAAGATGAGTAGGACGATTCCACCTACTGCTGCGACTATCATCTTCAATAGATAGTTGTTAATGACAAAGTTGAGACCAATAGCTACTAAAAGAATCAGGGGGAGCTCAACAAAGGTATGACCAACTGAGAGCCAGAAGCCACCCTTCCAACCCCAGCGAGGTGCATTTGATAAATTGGTTACAAGGAGGGGTCCAGGGGAGAGCGCACCGCTCATTGTGACAAGAACCACGGTGAGTAAAAAATACTGAAACACCTCTGACACCTTGCTTTCTAACGTTCCCAACTAGCTATCAGTTCGGTTATGAACTCCGAAAGTTTAGTCTTTACAACATCGAGGGGTTTGTTGCCGTCAAGCACAAGCCATCGTTTCGCGAGCGCGCCATCATAAACTAGGTGCCAATACTGTTTTGCAACAGCGGTGAGGAGCGCTAGGTCTCGTTCGTGTCGATCAGGTGGTGTTCGTTTCTGGCATCTCTGCATGGCAGTGTGGGGAGCCACTTCTATGAAGAACCCAATATCTGGGATAAGAGGCTTTATCAAATCGAGAACCGCCAGGGCCTGCCTATAGGAGAATCCCTGAGCGGTCTGAAACGCGACCGTTGATGCGAAGTATCGGTCAACAATTACAAAGCCCCCCCTTGCAAGCACTTTCTCCATTTGCGATTGATCTTTGATGATATCAGTGAAATAAGTGAAGAATTGCTCCACCGGATCGAGGTCCAATTTATTGTCGAGGTACTGCTTGATGATTGTACCCCAAGGACTATCATAATCTGGGTACCTGAAGGTCTCCACGGATAACCCATGCTGGCGTAACTGTTTCTTAAGAAATGCTGCTAAGGTCTTCTTCCCTGCGCCATCGATTCCTTCGAATGCAATTAGCCTGCCTCTCTTCGTCATGATAACATCGAGCTTATATCTTTTCAACACCTAATAATACCTTATTCCAATTGCTAATTTTGTAGTGGCAAACATGAAGTTTAGAGAACAGATAGAACGGTTCGTTGGGTGGCGTATTCGATTTGTGGTAGACGGAGACCAAGGTTTGATAATCGCTGGGATGAGCGAAATGAAACTGGAAGGAATTCTACAAGAGGTAGGGAATGACTACATCAAAGTTCTTGTTAAAAACAAACTAGAAGTCTACATT
>JABXGV010000111.1 GCA_016550485.1 archaeon | reverse complement strand
CTGAAGCTATCACCTGCAGGGTCGTTGCCGAAGATAACGGTTGGGCATCAGCAAGGATTAGGTTCAGTTGTATTCCAGTGTAATTCTGGGCAGGAAGCTGCGTAACTGAGCCAATGAGCTGGGCTTCAAAGGTTACCTCTTGATCAGCATAGGTGAAATAGGAAAACCGGAGAGGTTGAGCCACTTGCCCTACTACTTCACAACTAAGGGGATCAAAAACGGGTCGCCATACGAAGACCATGTACAAACTGGCTCCAAAAGCGATAACGATCAAAAAGACGAGTGCGGACATGCGGTATGGTCCGAGGCGCCGCCAGACGGAGTCTTCAGATCTCATTGTGGTAGTTGAAGTCGATGTGCGATAGATATTGGATTCCAGGACTAGATAGGTTGTGGCGTGACCGAAATAGCCACCAAAGATTATTCCAGAAGAGAATGCAAGAATACAAAGGAGGAACAGGAAAATGATTGGCGCTCCGGAGAAGAAGAAGAGCTGAAAGATGAGAACATTAGAGGCTGCGGCGAAGCCTCCAATAATACACCAAAATGGGAGTGAATCTCGTTGACCAATGGCATAAAAGCCAATATCAATGATCAGTCCTTGGATGAGACTTACAAGTACAACGATAAGACCGTGAGTGCTACCTGTAAAGAATTCCACAAAGCCTTTGAGAAGGCCAGCAGCAGTGGCGGTCCCTGGTTTTCGAAGTAGTCCAGCTGCTAGCACAATCCAGAAGACATGGAGGCCACTAAGAAATTGCCCTGCACCGAAAGGAGTACCGATGGCAGAATTAAGGAGGAGCCCTAAATATCCCACGAATGTGCTTAATGCGCCACCTAATGCGCTGAGAACAGCAATGGTGACCAAATTACGAGTAGTGAAGTAGTAGGAAGGAGAGGAACTATTCATGAGGTCACCTTTTCTTGATGTTTTACGGGGGGAAGCTGTCTCGGATAATTTCAATAGAGACAACGTTTTTTACCCATCGCGCTCCGGCACTGCCCTTAAACCAAGCAGGATGAGTGGTTTGTGCGGCATCTGTATTGCTATATGAACCATCTGGAGTGAGGAATGCTAGTTGCGGTCCATCAACCCAAGTGGGCGTTACGGTCCCATTATAGATATACGCGAGGATGAGATCGCCTTGAATGGCGTAGATCGACGAGTTGGGATAGAGGTTATAGTAGGCAAAGCTTTGGACATAACCATCAGCCGTGACGTTGACAATATCATCAGTATCAATGGTGGCGACAAGTTCAACGATGGAACTAAGGAGAACACCTTGATAGGTTCCATTTCCACGCCAATTTCCGATGAAGTTTTGGTAGGCCGTGAAGGCTTGAAGATTATTCATCAGGGCCAAATCGACGAGGTAGACATTTCGTTCATTGCTTCCATCAATAACTTTGACATGAAATGATCCGCCGATATAGGTATCTGGAAGCACTTCGATGGTGGCAACGTTCTTTACCCAGCGGGCACCGGCGCTGCCAAAGAACCAGCTTGGGTGGGTTGTTTGGTTGGCATCATCATTACTGTAAGCCCCATCGGTTGGTAGAAAGACTGTACGGGGTCCATCACTCCATGAAGGGGGGGTGGTGCCATTGTATGAATAGGCTAGAATGAGGTCGCCTTGGATGGTGCTAAAGGTGGCGTTCGGGTAGAGGTTATAATAGGCATAATATTGGATCCAGCCGTCCGAGGCATTGACTCGAACCACGTCATTTTCATCCATACCACCGACAGTTTCAACCAATGAACTCAATGAGACGCCGATAAATTCTCCGGGATCCCGCCAATTTTGGAAGCGCTTGTGTGCCGATGAGTTCCCGGTTGTTGGAGACATCTCTGTTAGTGATGCGAAGTTCAAGTCGACAATAGTCTCGCCTTTTATGATTTGAATATCTGCTTCGCCGTGAAGTGGTGGTGAGGAGGGGGGAGGAAGCAGGCTCAAACCAATGATAGTGCTTGCGGCAACAATGATAGCGATGAATACAATTACGAGACCAAGTTTCATGTCGTTTTTTGAGGAAGCCATGATGGTTCACGTTTAAGTGGGTTATTTGTCGTTAGGATATGCACAATTATGCATATCATGTGTTTGCTCAAGCTAGAACCACTTAAGCGTTACGCTTCGATGCTAAGATAAAAGAGAATAAGAGAAGACACAGAGTTCCAAGCGAATGGATATTTTTCGTCATCGGTGCCAGAGTTCGTCACGGCGTTTTTTATCTAGTTGTGGTAGGTCGTGCCAGAAGATGGATTTACTTTTAATTGGAGCAACTTGTTTGAGTTTGAAGACCGCCATAGCAACGATGTTGATGAGAACAATGTTCATCAGGACCAGGACAAAACTCAGTCCAGCTACTTCTAAGCCGAAGTAAAAGAGCACAATGTTCCCATTGGTTAAAGCAAACACCGCATACACGAGGTTCATTCCCGCGTTTACAGCAGGAGGCATTAAGGATGCTGCAATAGCAACACCTACGAGGCTACCAATATCACCTCGCGTAGCAGCGAGCGCAACCCCAGCTCCGGAGGCGGCAGCTACCACGATCCCGAGTGCTAGAAGCCACAAGGATGCTCGTGCAAGCATTTCAGCGGTGGGCCAAGGCCAAGGCCATCCAGGGATGAGTGTCACGGGAATTAATACCGCACCCATGATGAGGCCCATAATGACGGCAATACTCAAGCCGAAGGCTTCGTTTTTAATCCCGGTCATCACAAGTCGTCGATCTTTGATTATTACCCCAAAGCTTAGTCCGAGGATGGGACCCATAAGGGGAGCAAGAAGCATACCTGCCACAATAATTACGGGGCTGTTGGTTGCTAGGCCGATGGCAGCGATGATACAAGATACGACGAGGAGAGCCAGGAAGTCAAAGGAGAGTCTTGTGCCAGTGGCGATTTTGGTGTAAATTTCTTCTACGGAAAGGCGTTCTGTTGGTGCAATTGAAACTTGTTCTTCGGTCATGGGTTTACTGGCTTCTACAGGAAGGACATCGATGATTCCATAGTGTACTCCGACACCAATTGTCTCAAGATTGGTGAGAATTTTTGAACTCCTTGATTCTTAGACCCGGAAAATCAACATGAAACCGGGAGCAGTGTGGATTTTTGCGATGTTGCGCACTTGCTCTTTCTCTTCGAGGAATTCCATTACTTGTCCAACTTTTTCTTCGGGGAGCGTTATCTGAAATTGGCGCATATTTATTCCCCCGCTCGATTACG
>JABXGV010000110.1 GCA_016550485.1 archaeon | reverse complement strand
TCTGCGGCTCGAGAACCATTGTTGCCAGTCCATTTCACTGCGAAGCGGTCATCTGTCTCGTCAAAGAGGGGGCCGTGAACGGTGGTGTTGAAGTTGTAGGTGTAGGGAGTGAGGACGCCTCCTGTTTTGACATAGATAGTGCCTGGCACCTGTGTTATTCCCTGCCAGCTACCCTCCCACCAGTAATTATCCGGATTTGCAGGGTCCCAGCGGTAGTAGTAAAAGTCGGCATCATCAGAGCTCATTGCCGTGAAGCTCCAAGCGAGATGGCTGTTGTATCCTTGGAGAATGAATGGGAAGCCAGGGAAGGTGACCCCCCGTACATTATAACCCGCACCTACTAGATGAACCTCATACCAGAAGGTGGGGATTAGGAGGTTCTGATGGGGATCACCACAGAGCAGGGGGGCGCCAGATTGGGTGTGACTTCCGTTTAGCACCCAGCTGTTACTGCCACTGAGCGGAGCAGAGGGTAAGGGACTTTCATCTGTGATACTACGGTAGCGTGCCGCCAATGACTTGGCGGCTTTGAGAATGCTTGACGAAGAAATATCTGGTTCCTGGGTTTTTTCAGCTGTTGGCGGAACGGTGGGAACATCGTTGTAGCGGAGCACAGGAAAGAGTTCGTTCCAAACCGTATCATTTCCGAACGTATCGACGAGAATTGCCATGTAGAGGTCTTGGAAGTTATGGGCACCAGACACCATCCAGCTAAAGAGGCGTTCGATGGTCAGCACATCAACCGCGGTCCAGGGTTCTGGCATGTAGCCCAGTACCCGGAATTCCATGGGTACACGGCTTCCGATTCTCTCAAGATAGAGGTTGAACCCGTCTGCGTAGCTCTGAATGAGGGCTTGGACACCCGAAGAGAGTAAGGAATAGGAGGCTTCAGCGGTCTCGTTGAGGCGGAGGGTGCGGTAAAAGAGGTCGTCGTCGAAGTAGTTCTGCCCATATACCTCAGAAAGGCGCCCCTGAGCTAGACGCCGGTAGGTGTCGATTTGAAACAGGCGATCCTGCGCATGCACATATCCACAGGCAAGATACATGTCATGCTCCGTGGTAGCGAAGATGTGTGGAACACCCCAGGTATCTCGAATAATGCGGATGTCACCATCAAGACCTGGTAGTTGCTCGGTGGCATAGGGCGGATAGTTCGCCCAGTGTATGTCCATCCAAAGTCCGCCGTTTGGCTGCACCCAGGGGACAACAGGCATCATCATACTGAGCAAGAAAAAGCCTATCAGTAGAACTGCAAAGGATTTACAGGAACATGCCGATTTTCTTTCAGTGGACAACTAAAGACCTCCCAGCAAAGCCAATATTCAGATGCTGGATTTAATCAAGTAGGAGATGGCACACTTCTTACCGCTCTGGTATTTATAGGTTCATCTCACTGCAAAGGTGCCTAGTACTCAGAGCCGAGGGGGAAAGGAGCTTTTTCTAGCCTTCAGTCTTTTCTTTCGGTGGCTCCTTGGCTTTCCTGCGGCGTACTGCTTCAGTAGCTTCAGCGATGACTCGGCGAACGGATGTGTGCTCGCGCTCCTCCACAGGTACCTGTATGTGCTGGACCCCTTCCTCGCCATCCACCGTGCCAATAACATATCCAGTAGCATATTCCGGTAGTGGTTTGAACTTGTAGGAATAGCGTAGAACCCCGGTTCGCCCTGCGTCGCCAATTCGGCGGAAGACTACCTGGACACTCATCCCTATTCTTAATTCATCCAAATCACAATCAACGATTTGGGAAAGAACGAGGGGTCCATCATCCAGGCGAATCATCGCAATGGGATAAGGGGCGAGGTCCTTGAATCCCTTGGGTGGATCTCGGACGATGGTGTAGGAGTAGATTTTCCCAAGTCCCGAGAACTGGAAGTCTACGAGGTTGCTTTTTCGGCGACACCTCCTGCAAAGGGGGATGGGAGGAAAGTATTTGGTGTCGCATGTTTTGCAATGGCGGCCGACTAGGTTATAGCGGTGTCTTATTCTACGCCAGAGCATGGGTACGCTTTGATCACTCATCTTGACTTTCTCCTTTGGGTTTCATTCCTTACCAAGTATGTGTACTACGGCTGTGGAGCCTGTCCCGCCGAGGTTGAGGGCAAGACCCGTTTGGGCGCCTTCAATTTGACGAGCTCCTGCCTTATGGCGGAGCTGCTCGACTAGTTCAACGATTTGTGCGATACCTGTTGCGCCAACAGGATGACCCTTGGCTTTGAGGCCTCCACTAGGGTTGACTGGTTTTTCTCCATCCATGGATGTATAGCCCTCTTCAGTGGCAGACCCACCTTTCCCTTTCTCTACTATCCCGATGTCTTCAATCGCCATAATCTCACTTATGCTGAAGGAGTCGTGCAGTTCCAGTACATCAATATCCTTTGGTTCAACCTTAGCCTTTTCGTAGGCCAGTTTTGCCGCACTTTTCACGGCACGGAAAGTTGTAAGATGGGGGCGGCTATGGAGAGCTAGCGTATCTGACGCCTGGGTTGAAGCGTTAATCCAGACTGGCTCTCCGCTGAATTTTTTCACAAGGTCACCACGGCAGAGAATTAATGCAGCTGCTCCATCTGATATGGGGGCACAGTGAAAGACTCTTAGCGGATCGGCAACGAGCGCGCTTTGGAGAACCTGATTGATGCTCACTTTGAAGCGAAATTGGGCAAAGGGATTATTCACCGCATTGGCGTGAGCTTTCACGGGGACGG
>JABXGV010000109.1 GCA_016550485.1 archaeon | reverse complement strand
TCGGGTGTGCAAGACCCGCGATCTACCGCTGATCTACAAGCCCACATCATTATCCTAGCGTTGTATGCTGATGTGAACCGCCAACCGTTAGCTAAAAAGGTTTTCACGAATGTAGAGTCTATTGGCGCCAAACGCCGAAGGAAACTTAAGTATTAGAAACATATGTAGCGGAGAATCGCTTGGTGTATTGATTTGACACTGCCAGATCTCGACTCCCCTCGAATTCGCAACGCGGTTCATCGTATTCTCGCCCCACGAGGCGCTATAGCGCACTACCTGTGGGAGAGCATTCCCTTCTACGGACACTTTCTAGATGAACTCGAACTCCGTTCCGACATGCGAATCCTTGATGTGGGCTGCGGTGTGGGTCGTACAACGCTTGAACTAGCGCATCGTTGCCCCGAGGGAAAGGTAATTGGTATTGACATCAACCCTGCTCTAATTGCATCTGCCGAACAACTCGCAGAGCTTTTCCAACTAAGCGAAAACACCCAATTCTTTGCTAGTGACATCGTCGAAAAGGGAACACTGCCCAAAGACGACACCTATGACCTAATCTATATACGCCACGTTATAAACGAAGTCAAACAGCCCGGACTCCGCGAACTCGTCCGCCACCTCGCACAGGATGGCCTCCTCGTTATCCTGGAACCCGACTTTTCCATGTGCCGCGCCTTCGGCCTCCCCCACTTTGACACCCACCTGCATAGGGAAGGAGAAATCGCCCGAGAAGCTGGTCTAAGCGGAGGAAACCTTCGTCAACTGCTCCGCGACGCGCGCCTCGAAGTCACGAAATTTGAGCCACACATCCAGATTATTACCGAAGATGACATCAAATGGATAACCTTCGCCAAGAAACGACTCGCCGCCGTCTACGAAGAGGAAATACCGAAAATCGAATCACTCCGATTCCGTCGCGGAAGCCAATGGGTGGATGAACGCATAAGCCGCCTCCGGAACCAACACGCCGAACTAGAAAAATTAACCAAACGCCAACGCTTCACCCACATCTACATACAGTTCCTTGCCCACGCTACAAAATAAGCTAATTCTAAGAGAAATAATAACACCGAAATTCGTGGATTGCTGTAATAAAAAGAGGGGAAGAGGAGGGCTTGTCACATCCCTCCAAAACAACTTCTAGTTTCGACGTCTTACGATGATAAAGGCTGCAATTACTCCACAGGCTAATGCGCCTGCACCGACTACGAATAGTACTACTAGGTCGCCAGGAATCGGGGTTGTAGGAGCTACTAATCCAATTGTTGGATCGTGTTCGAGGGTTTCGTCGCTGAAGTGTGGATAGACGATGTAGAATCTGGTCCTGTCAGTTTGCTCGTCTATACTACTATTAACAGGAACTTCTGTGTTCCCCGCGTTAGCAGTATTTCTGTAGGAGAAATAAGCGCCATCGAAAGAGCAAGTCCGGTTCTCATAATGGGTCTGGTGAGCATGCTGGTAAGTATGCTGACCAGGCAGCTGGACCATTAAATCCCAGCGGAGTGCAAGAGAGGTGTCAGGGTAAGCCCATGGCCATCCCGATATTACGATGTCGAATTTCAATTCGTCAGGACTAGACGCGTTCATGTGAACCCGTAGTTGTACAAAGAGATCATCGTAGCCTGGACCTTGCACTTCCTCAAGCGTGAAATTAAAGTGCACTGCTGTTGTCGTGTCATCCTCTTGATCAGTGATGAAGCCACTGAAATTCCAGCGAATCGCTGCGAGTGATAGAATCGGTCGTGCTACTATATCTGTTCCAGGTGTATACGTCCCATCGTCATTTGTGTCGTTAAACTCGATGAGTTGATGGAACTGCACATGATAGGTGACTGGGGCTGGAGTACCAGTAGTATTAGTAGCCCAGAAGAGGAAGTGAGGGACTTCGCCTCCAGTCGTTACACGAACAGTCATGTCCTCTGTAGTGAGAGTGACCTGCTGGTGCGGCGCATCATATTGCCACGTGAAGCCGGTGCCGTTAGTGGCAGCCGTAACAGAGACGCTAGCCAATAACAGGAGCGCCAAGCAATAGGGGGCGACGGCAGCAACTCGATTGATTATCGGAGTCTTCATTTCTTTCATCTTTTTCTGTGTTTTCGGCAAATTCTTGTCTGAACGCCGAAAAATACCTTCCTCAAATGAACATATATACTTTCAGTTCAATATTTATGGAACCTGGTGGTTCGATTTTACTCGAACTCCTTTAACCACAACTTTTTCAACATATCGTAACAACACACCCGCATGGACTCTGACCGACCAGCTACACCAATCGCAGACATCAGTGAAGCGCCAGCGGAGGCTGCGCTCTTCAAGGCCCTAGGAAACCCCATTCGCCGCAGCATCCTCCGCCTCGCTGATCAACGAGGACACATTAGCTACACCGAACTCCGAGACACTCTCGGACTCGAACCAGGAACCCTATACTTCCACCTAGAACAACTGATGACGCCTAAAGCCCCCCTCATCCTCCAAGACCAAGACCGCCGCTACAAAATCACCCCATTAGGCCGCGTCGCAGCCACATTCCTCTCAAACGCCCAAGATCTCACTCCCAGCACAGCCCCGCCAACACAAGACTCCAAACACCCGCGCCTACACCAGATCGTCCACTTCCTCGGTCTTGCCCCACTGTTCCGGTATCTTAGTACACGCCCCGACTACTTCGTCGTAGAAGCCATCCTCACCCTCGCCCTCATCGCCTACGTCACCTCCCTCCTGCCCCTCACAATAATCGGAGTCCTCCCCCTAGACCTACAGCCCCCGATCCCACTTCCACCACCCGCCTACCTGATCTTGTCATGGCTGTGCCTAGCCGGCGCCACCGAGCTTATCACACGGTTCCGCTACAAATCCACCAGCGGTTTTCCTGCACTCCTCACCGCCACAACCTTCATCTGGCTCCCCACCAGCCTGTACCTCCTACTTCGCATATTCACCCCACACATCCTCCTATTCCCCATCCTCACCTTCACCACCCTCTTTGCTACCATCACCTGGAGCCTCTGGATCCACATCCAAGCCATCACCTACACCAAGCGCATCGCCCCCCGCAAAGCCGCCCTCGCCACCATCATCATCACCAACATCACCCTCCTCACCGTCGTCCTCATTATCCTCATCCTCCCCTAACCCCCAGCAACCCATCCCTCACAAACGCCTGCGAAGCATTTTTAAATCACAGTGCCACCACCCATCATTCACGCGGCGGTGTTACTTGTTATGCTCGCTCACGAGCACACCAGATAACCCACGCGCAGCCGTAGCTCCACATGGCGTAGCAGCCCCGAGCCACCCGGGCGCGTCACGCCCCCCCATGACGGACTGCTCTCCAGCACACGGCACACCCATGCAGACCCGAGCAAACCAGCCACGCTGGACTCTCCGGTCCAAGACACGTCCACCTCAAACTACACGATTCCATAGATCCCTCGACAACCCACACCAAAACCCACCGCCATCCGTCCCAACAACACGGGACACACACCAAGTACCAACTACCATGCGACCAACCCAAACACTGGTTGATCCTGCCAGACCCGACTGCTATCGGGGTGAGACTAAGATATGCAAGTTGCACGCCTGTAACTATGTGCAGGAGTAGCGCATCGCTCAGTAACACGTTGACAACCTACCCTCCGGACGGGGACAACCTCGGGAAAACCCGCGCCAGCAACCCTGACACGGGTCCCGAAACTGAGGCTAATCCTCGATAGGCGACGATGCCTGGAATGGTTTGCCGCCCAAAGGCAAGCGCCGCATGTGACGCACGCGCCAGAGGATGGGTCAGCGGCCGATTAGCTTGTTGGTGGGGTAACGGCCCACCAAGGCACCGATCGGTACCGGCCGTGAAAGCGGGAACCGGGAGATGGGCACTGAGACAAGGGCCCAGGCCCTACGGGGCGCAGCAATCGCGAAACCTTCACAATCCGGGAAACCGGGATGGGGTCACCCCGAGTGCCACGCCACCGCGTGGCTTTTGCCTATCACTAAGAATGTAGGCGAATAAGGGGAGGGCAAGGCTGATCAACACAGGTAGCACCCACTCGACTAAAACGAGTCAAAAACCCAAGAAACAACTTTTCATAGCGTCTCCCCAAAAACCGCACGACTACGCTATGAAGAAATCACGCTTACACACGCACCTGTGTTGAGCCTATGTGCCAGCCGCCGCGGTAAAACCAGCTCCTCAAGTGGTCGGGATGATTATTGGGCCTAAAGCATTCGTAGCCGGCCCGGCAAGTCCCTGGTTAAATCCACCCGCTCAACGGGTGGACCGCTGGGGATACTACCAGGCTTGGGAGCGGAAGAGGCCGAGGGTACTCCTAGGGTAGGGGTGAAATCCAG
>JABXGV010000108.1 GCA_016550485.1 archaeon | reverse complement strand
AGTAACGCCGCAATACCTCATGACATCAGAGATTACACTAAACCCGAGAAACACATCGAGTCTGATCACCACCGCATCAAGGAGCTGGCGAACCAGCTAGCAAAAACTCATCGCAACCATTCCTCCTTTGTCGCCGCAGCTATGCGAACCGTCTTTAGAACCTTGAAATACAAGCCACAACGCTCCGAACTAGGAGCCGCCTACGCAATCGCCAACAAAATCGGTGACTGTACTGAATACGCTGCACTCACTGCTGCTCTTTGTCGGGCCAATGGGATTCCTGCACGGCTTCAAGCTGGGTTTGGATATGGCGGAGGGGTATGGGAGCGCCATGCGTGGACAGAAGTGTGGCTTCAAGGCTTTTGGGTTCCTGTTGACTCGACGTGGTATGGTCGTGATGGGACTCTCGGTCTTACGAGCCGTCACATCCCTCTAATAGTCGGTAACTGGATGAGCAGCCGAATCCGCCAGGAATTTAATATTCGCTGGAAGACGAGGGCGGGGGAAAAGGCTGGTCCACCCGAATTGGATGCTAAATGGAAAGTGGAGCGAATGGCATCTAAAGGATCCACGCCCGGACCTCGCCTGAGAGCAGCACCTGTCCGGTTAAGCGTAAAAGTCCCAGATGCGGTGCCTCGTGGTACGCACTTGAAACTCGGCGTCAAGGTGAGCCCTATTCCCAAGGCTCCAGCTGCTTTGTCAATGATGGCGATTTCAGCGATGCTTTCTGACAGCGAGATGGACCGTATTGTTGCCCTAAAGCCGATTCCAACAAGTCTTTCAAGCCCCTTGAATACGACCATCGAGCTGCAAATGCCCCGCTGCATTCCCAAAGCAACACTCTCTCTTCGAGTGTGGGTCGATGGAAAACCCACGAAGGCAACCTGGGAGAAATCCATTGGACTAATTCAATGAGAACAAGCTCAGCATTCGAGTGAATTATTACTAGCTGCACGCTAAATTTAGAACTAGGTTTTTTCTGCGGCTTTTCGCCTACTTCGGCAGAAGACTTCACTGCACTGAGGATTCCGCATAATTGGTCCACTGGTGGATTGGTGGCGGCGTAGGTCGTATTTGATGAACCGCCCCATAGCAGGTTCGAGCCCTTCTCGCCAGTGACCCGTCTGCCTCCACTCCTCCAATCCGATAATAACCCGGGTTGCCTCCCACGCCATTATTGCCCCCACAACCGAGGTCACGAAGCTAATCATAGGAAACTTGGGCAAGGTATCCACAAAGAAGGGGTCGCAGCTGGCACGCACCTGTTCGGCTACTAATCGATCAATAAACGCTTGGCTCCAAGAACATACCATACAGGCGGTGTCGGGGGGCATCAGAACCTCGACAGAGACAAAGTCGAGCCCCATTGCGCCATTGATGAGTGGACGTGGCGGTGTGAGGCTGAGGTTCTTGGCGTTCAGAAGGTACCGGGCATAGTGGTTGTCGACACCGACGAGGACAAGGTCAGCATCCCAGACCTCGTCGTCTGCGTCTTGGATAGGCACTGGGAAAGGCTGCACTACGGTGTCAGTTGCTAGTTCCCCGAGGCGTTCTGCCACAGCATCGACCTTGTACTTGGTATCGTGGTCTCCAGGTCGGAAGAACACACACCTGTTCAGGTTTGACGCAGCCACCTTGTCGGGGTCAACGAGTAATATCTTCCCGATACCCAGCAGACCGAGATTCTTGCACACTTCATTGCCCACTGCGCCAGCACCAACCATGAGCACCGTAGCATTCTGGATGCTCGTCATGTTATCGGTGCCTAGCCAGCGGCGAGTCCGGTCATGGCGGTCTCGCTCGAAAAACCCTAGGTCCACGCGTGTTGGCGGGTCCTCAGGCACGGTCTGACCCTCCTTCCTCAGAGTCCCAGGCGTCCTCAGAGGGTGGTGTATCTGTGGGCACCTTTGGTTGATAGGTGCACCATTCCACTCGTTCAAGTCGCAATACATCCTTTTCGCTGGAGCGGCGTAACATGTAGACTTTGAAGAATCGGCTGAGGGGGTCTATGAGGAAGAAGACATTCCCTTCTGCACAGAAGGGGGTTCTAAAGAAGGTGTTAATGTCGGTGGAGGAGAATTGAGGATTGCCGCCAAAGGGGTGTGAGTGCCATAACCCTATGACCCGGGGCGTATGTGGGTTTGACCCATACCTGTCGTGTAGGGCAAGTCGGTATTCAAGAATACCCTCCGGTGTGAATCGGGCGTAGGTCATGCTCGATTCCACTTGTCCTGTTGCCCAATCTGTTACTCGGACATACTTTGTGCCCTGCCATTGACGCCGGAAGCCGAGAATCACTCCAAGTGCTTCACGGGGGGGTCTTCGTTGTGCCTCTCGTAGACAGAAGTTGAAGATGTCTTGACAGGTTCTTTCGTAGACATACACGGGGTATATTTTGGGCTCCTCTGTCAACTGGTCCTGTTCTGCCTTGGGTTTGGAGGGTACTTGAGATGTGTCGTGCTCTGGCAAACTCCTTCAGCTCTAGCTGGTCGATAAATGGCACTATTAAATTTCTGTATCCATCAGTCTTCAGCGTTTCCTAATCGTGTGCTCCACGGATAACGGTGCATGATGTTATCTATAAGCCGGTTCACTTTCTCCTCTTCTGAAGTTCCTTCGTAAGCCAAGAATATGACTTGGCCACCACGGCTACGCTTCATTTTCTGATAGATGGTTTTGGTGGTGTTGACCACATCACAGATTATTAAGAGGTCTGTTTCAGGTAGGTCAAGGTCACGCTCGCCAACTGGGGAGAGGATGACCGCGGCGGGAGGCTTTGATTCTTTGAATTCGGTGAGTACAGCTTGCTTGTCACGTATTTGGCCTGTAAGGGAAAACGCTCGTACTCCAACCTCACTGAGAAGGCGATTTATCTCAGAAACAACATGCAGATAGGAGGAGAGGATAACGGTTTTTCCGCTCATATCGACTAGCTGGCAGACCTTGAGAGCCTTGGGTGTCACCCTTGGCCATTCACTAAGAACGCGTTCGACGTCAATCTGGGGAGCGATAACGGGGTGATGGAGAAATCGGCGAAAGCTGCTAACCGACATTCCGTAAAGGTACTTGCGGATCATGAGTAACCCCGAGTAGCGTTGAGCTAGGTCCTCAGAGATCGGCAGCTCATCGAGGAGAAGGTGGAGGAGGCGCACTGATTCAGGTATGGCGTCAACCGCTATATCCCTTTTCTCCCTCACTGCTTGATATATTTCATCTCGTGTGGACTTGATTAGCGCATCCAGTACTAGAGAGACGGCTTTGATAAGGTTACTCTCAACAGCCACGACATTAATGACGGTGGGTTCGATGTAACCTTCTACGTCTGTCCCGCTGAGCTCCTCCATCGAGATTACTTCTGCTTTGGGAATGAACTTGCTCAGCGTTTTCAGTTCTTCCCGGATTTGGAGTTGAGCATTATCAAGGACTACATGGTCGTCACGGAGTGTGCCAGACATCCCTATTATCCAGCGGTCCTTGAAGAATTCTAGTAGGTAGCTCCATGGCTGGATAAGCACACTCTGGCGTCCTACACGGCGCAGAATGGTATCGACTTCATTGATTACTATAGCGTCAAACTCCTGGGGTGTGAAATCCCCTCGTTTCAGTATGTTAGTCAGTACTCTCGCTGTGCATAAGACAACCCTAGACTCCTTTAGCATCCGTCGCCGTTGTTGGCCCTGTACTCGTTGGGTCATCGCCCCGAGCCCTGAAACCCCGCCATACTCCTTTTCTAGGTATTGAGCGGTTTCCTGCAGCGAGGAGGTGGAGTTGACAGTCAGGATGAATCGGGTTTCTGGGAAGAGTTCAGACACGAGCTTATAAGTGAGCACCCGTTTCCCTAGGCCACAATCCAATTCGATGAGGATGTTCCTGTCCCGGTTTTCCTTGATGCGCTGCAGAATGTGTTCTTGGTATCCCCGCAGTTCTAGCTTGCCAGTTCCTTGGGAGGGAGGCGTTGAAGGAGAGGGTGGGGGTTGTGGCATCATCATTGACCTGGTTCTTTTTTTCCTAGATAAGGGACCCGATTTCCGCGATGGAGTCAAGAATGTGGTGAGCAAAGGGCTCCAAGTCTTCTCTTTCGGCAAAGCCAGTTAAAACTCCGATGGTGACGAAGCCTAGGTCTTTGGCTGCTTCTAGCTCACCAGGAGTGTCACCTGCTACCCAAACGTCACCTTGGTGGTCAATACCTTGAAGTGATAGATGTATGAGGCGACGGCGGTGCGGTACAAACGGCAGTAGAGGGATCGTTTCCACCCCTTCTGCCTGAGCGAGATCGCCCCGCGTAAACACCTCATCAAAGAACGTATGAAGGCCGAGTTTACGTATCTCTCGCCTAGTCGTGTCGATGTGACGACGAGAGGTGATGAGCCGCATTGTTTTCGCTACTTTGTGTAGCTGCCCCAGCGCATCAAGGGTTCCGGGGAAAAGCTTGGAGTGCTGCCAGCCGT
>JABXGV010000107.1 GCA_016550485.1 archaeon | reverse complement strand
TCTTCGGGGAATCTTATTTTCCGGTTGTTCTACCCGGTGGTTGTTCGAAGACGCTGCCTCTTTCGGAAGGCGTAGAAGACGACAAGGCACTCAAAGATCGCAACGGGTAGGATGATGGCAAAGACCTTGTTCAAGAGTAGCATGTCAACTGGAATTACAGCGACTATGCTTCCAATGACGACTCCCTTGTAGCTTATTGACATATTCACGGGTGATAAACCAAAGTCGTAGATGTGGACCGCCTCGTGCTGAAGAGTGATAGCCAAAGTGTTGATACCTGGAGCCAGCTCAACTTCCGTTGTTGCATTTGCAAAACTAGCCCCAAAGAACTCTAGTGTAACATTTCTAATGCTGCCAACTCGATTCTCAATCGTGGCAATAACGATTCCAGGTTGGTTTTGAGAAAACACCATGCCTGTGGTTAAACTGATAATCGTGGCCGCGGGGATAACCTCTAGTAGGTATTGTTCGAGGAGGAAAGAGTAGCCGCCAACGTTGATTTCAAACGTCGCATTGTGGTATCCTGTTGTTGCATTTTCAGCTACTTGGTATTGCACAGTGATGTTTACTTCTTCCTCGAAGTCGATGGAGAAATTAACCATTGTGCACGTTATTTCGCCAGTGTCATCAATAAACTGGGCGAAGCCATCATCAAAGGTCTGGTTGATAGAATTATACACGGTGGCGTTTACTTCGCCGTGGTGAGCTTGTGGCACTTGGTCAGGTACTTCAACGTTACTAATTTCGACGGGGATTTGCGCTTGAACCTGCTGAGCACCTCCACTCGGTCCTAAGAATGTAATGAACATTAATGCAATCACAAGCAGAATGCCAGCACGAATGGTCGGCCTCACGAGCAACTCACCTAGCTCCATTTTGGAGTGTGGAGAGCCAATTGCAGGTGCGATTTTAAAGTCTTTCTGCATTGACAAAAATCATGGGCTGAAATCAGAAGCTTTGGTCGTGAGCTAGCTCTACAAGCAGTAAGTTGTTTCTCGTCTGGCAATGGCGATGAGTTTAAATACTGTATTGTTACTACACTGCATAGCTATCTATAGTATTGCTATATAATATCTAAGGCGTTAACCATGGAGGACCAACAGCCTGACAAAACAATCGTCAAGTTGCGTGAGTGGTCACGAGAAATCAATCGAGGCTTCCTAGAGTTCTGGGTTCTCTCACTCCTACGAAGAGAAAGCCTATACGGCGCCCGGATCTCCGACCTCATGGAGGACTTAACAGACGGGCGTATTCAACTTGAGCCCGGAACCATTTACCCACTTCTTCGTCGACTAGCCAGCAGCGGCTGGATTGTAAGCGACATCCGCGTGCGGAGCGGTGGTCGCGGCCCCATGCGTCGCTACTACAGGCTAACCAAGGAAGGAAAGCAGTTACATAGTAGAATGGTGGAACATTATCTAGGGAGCTTCGAAGAACTTCTGAAGATGATGATGGCTGACTTCAGCTCCGTTCGTGAACGCCTAATTCAATTAATGAAGGAGATAGAATAAATGACAAAGTCCATTCAACTTCGAGTCGTCTCACTACCCAGTGATGAAGCAGGTCGTGGTATTGTCCGAATCGACCCGAAAGCCATGGAACGTTTAGGTGTAACCTCTGGTGACATCATAGAAATACGAGGAAAGAAAACTACTGGCGCACGCGTCTGGCGTGGGCAATCCATCCAATCAGGTACCGGAAAAATATTCATGGATGGACTAGTACGAAGCAATGCAGGCGCTGGAATCGGAGATTTTGTGGAAATCAGGAGAATCGATCCAGCTCCCGCTAAACGCGTTGTACTTGCACCCGCCCAACGTGGCGTCCGCATCGTAGCCGACGGCAGAGCAGTTAGGCCCAGCTTGAATCAGCGCCCAGTCATTGTAGGCGACATCATCAGTACCGCAAGCGCAGGACCTTATCGAAGCAGCGGGTTTTCCCTCTTTGAAGCAGTAATCCGTCAAGCAGGAGCACCCTTCGCTCTTGGCGAGATAAAATTCATTGTAACCCAAACTTCACCAAAAGGCATTGTAAAAATCTCTGAAGAGACAATTATCGAGATTAACCCTGAAGCAGTTGAGGAAGCCCAAAAGGGCCCCCTCGTCACCTATGAGGACCTTGGCGGTTTAGGCGAAGCCATTGATCGAGTTAGAGAAATGATTGAACTGCCCCTGAAACACCCAGAACTTTTCGACCGCTTAGGCATCGACCCCCCTAAAGGCGTACTCCTCTATGGTCCACCTGGAACAGGGAAAACATTACTTGCCCGTGCCGTTGCAAGTGAATCCGACGCCCACTTCATGTCCATTAATGGTCCAGAAATCATGAGTAAGTTTTATGGCGAATCCGAGAAGCGTCTCCGAGAGATTTTCCAAAAAGCGGAACAACAAGCCCCAACCATCATCTTCATAGATGAAATCGATAGCATAGCTCCAAAGAGAGAGGAGGTTCAAGGCGAAGTAGAACGGCGCGTGGTCGCTCAGCTCCTCGCCTTAATGGATGGACTCCAAGGTCGAGGAAAGGTAATCGTCATCGCAGCAACAAATCGTCCAGAAGCACTCGACCCTGCATTGCGCCGTCCTGGCCGCTTTGACCGGGAAATAGAGCTATCTGTACCCAATAGGGGTGGCCGTAAAGAAATCCTCCTTATTCACACACGGGGAATGCCCCTAGCCAAAGATGTAGATTTAGACAAGCTTGCAGATGCCACCCATGGATATGTGGGCGCGGATCTAGCAGCCATCGCACGTGAAGCTGCTATGAACACACTACGTAGAATCCTTCCAAAGATAAAACTGGATGAAGATATCCCTCTTCCCCCAAGTGTATTGGAGGAACTCAAAGTTACCTCCGAAGACTTCGAAGAGGCGCTTCGTCGTGCCGAGCCTTCAGCGATGCGCGAGGTATATCTGGAAATCCCCAAAGTCTCTTGGGCTGATGTTGGTGGGCTCGAGGAGGTAAAGAGTGAACTTCGCGAAGCCGTAGAGTGGCCACTGAAATATCCTGAGAAATTCGAAAAGGTTGGTGTCCGACCACCCAAGGGGATACTTCTAGTCGGGCCGCCCGGCTGTGGGAAAACCTTACTAGCGAAAGCCACAGCCACCGAAAGCGAAGCCAACTTCATCGCCATCCGGGGACCCGAGATATTCTCCAAGTGGGTTGGCGAGTCTGAGAAAGCCATTCGAAAGATTTTCCGTAAAGCACGACAAGTAGCCCCGAGCATCGTCTTCTTCGATGAACTAGATAGCCTCGCACCACGACGTGGACTCTGGCAGGGCAGTCATGTCTACGAGTCAACTCTCAACCAACTCCTAGCTGAGCTAGATGGAATGGAGGAGCTACGCAACGTTGTCGTTATCGGAGCCACGAACAGACCAGAAATCATCGACCAAGCACTACTTCGCCCCGGCCGCTTTGATATAATCATCCTGGTACCTCCACCGGATGCACAAGCTCGTCTCGAGGTTCTCAGAGTACACACCCGCGATATGCCACTAGACAAGGATGTAGACTTGGAAAAAATAGCAAAAGCAACCGAGAGTTACTCTGGAGCTGACCTCGCAAACCTGGTCCGCGAAGCCGGTATGTCAGCCATTCGCACTGAGAAATCATTAACAAAGGTAAAAGCAAAGCACTTCGAAATCGCTCTCGGAAAAATCCGCCCAAGCATCACTCCAGACATGATGAAAGCCTATACGGAGATGATTTCAAAGATGTCCACTCAGCGCGACACCATAGATTCAACTCCCACTCCATACGCGTGAATCGCTTAACCGGCTTGACAAGCCGGTCCTCCCCTTCTTTTTTCAATGCGCTTTCGACATTCTGTGGTTATATAAAGTTTATAAAGGCAGACCTCACTTAGGAAGCCAGCCTTATAAACGCTTTAAAAAGCTTACAATGCATCGAAAACTCACGTGCATTTCTTGGAGGGCTTCCCTTGCCTAAACGCCCCAAATATAAAATTGAGAATGTCGTAGCAAGTGTCGAGGTCGACGCAAAAATCGATTTGAACCTGCTGGCTCGAAAGCAGCGAGACGCTGAGTATAATCCAGAGCAGTTTCCAGGTTTGATGCTTCGAGTCAAGAACCCGAAAGCCACTATCCTCGTATTCAATAGTGGTCGTATGGTAATAACAGGACTCCGCAGAGAAAGTGAGGCGGAGCGAGCAGTTGAAACAGTTATAGAAAAAATCCGTGCAGCCGGCATTACGGTTTCTGGAGTACCGAAAATAACAATACAAAACATCGTAGCTAGTGGAGATCTCCACAGCCGTGTCGATCTAGATATGGCGCAGATGTCACTCGAAAGGTGCCTTTACGAGCCAGAAGTGTTCCCGGGCCTCATATACCGAATGAAGGAACCAAAAGCCGTCTTCCTTATTTTCAGTAGCGGCCGAATAGTCTGTGCTGGCACGAATAAAGAGTCGATAACTCGGAAGGCCATCTTCCTCCTAGCTAACCATATGAGATCACTCGGTCTTATAGAATAGCCTACCATAGCTTCAACGGAAATCAATCTGGTTCCAATGGGAGCTCTCCTGAGGCGTTGATACTCCCTACTAGAAGGTCCACCATACCTTCTAAATCCGAGAAGTCAACGACTGATTTACTTGTATGGAAATATCTTGTTGGCGCTAATACTGCGGAGACAAGGCTTCCTCCCCGTGCCAGCTCTATTGCTCCAGCGTCGGTGCCAAAGTGAATTGGTGCGCGCAATGCAAGGCTCTGATAGGTAAGGTTCAGCGTAGCCGCGATGGTAGCCAGCCAGTTTGTGAAAGCCACTGAGGTCACGCCAAATTGGTCCGCTCTTAAAAGGACTGGTCCTCCTCCAAGCGCCGCAGGGATTGTACGAGTATCAGCGCCCGGATGATCATTTGTGGGTGCAACATCAAGAGCGATAGCATAGTCCGGGTTGACCTGGTAGGCTGCGGTCTGGGCGCCGCGAGTACCTAGCTCTTCTTGAACAGAAGCAACAGCAACCACAGTTTTGGCAGGTGCCAACTTCTCGATGCGACGCATAGTCTCAATCATCACCGCGACGCCTACACGATTATCAAAGCAGTTACCGAGGAGCCGTCCATCATGTAGTTCCTCAAAGTGCTTACACGCAGTGACGTATTGCCCTACCTCAAGACCTAACGCGATAGCCTCGGTATGGCTTCTCAGCCCACAGTCAATAAACATTGAATCGTCGTGCGGTTGGTAGCCTCGCAGCTGTTCCTCAAGAGGGATTAGATGAGGTGCCTGCAACCCGATGACGCCTGTGCGCTTACCTTGTTTGGAATGAATGACGACTTGTTGTCCAAGCAGGCTCCAACGATGACCAACCAGCCTCGAAAACCGCAGGAACCCCTTTTCGTCAATGTGCGTGATGATTTGTGCCCAATCTTCATCTTGGTGTGCACATAACATCAGCTTCTGGTCACTATCCCCGTTTTTCCAAGCAATAACGTTCCCAAGGGTATCCACTGATATTTCGTCTACTCTTGGTTCTAGTTCCCGGAGTACAATCTCGCGAACTTCATTTTCAAAACCTGGTGGGCCATCTGCGTACACCAATTCTTTGAGTAATTTTAGCAATGATTACGCCTCTTCATCCGTTGAGTAGTTCTTGGAGTTGCTGAGGATTATCAGTGATTATGCTATCAACCGCCAAATCGATTAGCCGTTGCATCTCCTGTTTGTCATTTACTGTCCACGGATTCACTTCCAAATCTGAATCATGACATTGTTCAACTAGCTGAGGTGATACTAACCGATAGTGTGGGTGTAACGCATTCACGGCAAGCTCTTGGGCGATGGTGATGGGTTCTATTAATTCATGAGAATATAACAAGCCAGTAGTCACCTCGCTGTCCAAGCGCCTTACACTTTCTAACAC
>JABXGV010000106.1 GCA_016550485.1 archaeon | reverse complement strand
ACTATTCCTTTCATTTCCATTTTTCTCCAGACAATACAAGCCTATATTCGTCCTCCTCTATCGAGATTTAAAAGGGATTATCTTCACGTGCAAATATTGGCAGATTTTTTGCGAAAAGCACAACCCCTACAGAGTCTAAACATAGGGTGCTGTCCTCAAGGACATATCTTCTGAGAATTCCGAGAAGGAATTATTTAGAAAAAAAGAAGGAGAGGGAGGTCAAGTCAACCTCCCAAATTCATGATATTACAGGTTAACTGGTTCCTGGTGCTTCGCTGTCTCTCCAGTAGTCGTGAACTGGTTCTTCTGTCACTTTGCCGGTGGTCCGTCCGCGTCGCCGGATGTTTATCACGATTACAGCGGCTATGATGGCAATAATTACCGCCACTACCGCAATCAACGCAAATATCCAGGACAAGTCTGGTTCGCCAGCCACCACCATGTCAAGTGCCGTTGTGTAGATGCCGAAGGAGGGATCGTTGTCAATCCAGTGGCCGCCCCAGTTTATGAAACCAGAGAGCATGAAGAAGAGGTTGCCGGTTATCTCCCATGTTGCTATTGTGGAGCCATCAGAGGCCTGGTACATGGCGCTGAATACACCCAGTGGAACTGTCGCAGCTGAACATTCGTAGGTTCCTCCATCGTAACCCCAGATGTATTCCTGTCCACCCATGCGGACTTGGGCAAAGGTTTCACCCTCTGTCCCGAAATTGTAGATATCGCCGATTTCTGTGTCATCGTTGTTTGAGTTAGCTGGTGTGCCATCAACACTGACTTCCGAGATGGTCACTTCGGATGTCAGTAATTCGCCGTAATAGGCGATGGCTAGACTGCGCCCTCCTAGGACACTGTTGTCGAATTGGTGCAGCCTCCAATCACCGATGTATTGGTCCACCTTGATGCTGACAATGTTGTTATTGGGGTCAGGGTTCTCCTCAGAACCCGCTAGAAGAACACTGTAGTGTACATCGAAGGCCATCTCGTCGATAGTCGCGGTGGAGAGGGTATAGTCAAACATCGAGGCATTTAGCCCGACGAGCCCATCAGGAGAACAATAGTAGTCATAGCAACTACGAATAGTAGACCCTATGAGACTACGAAGAGGATACAGCGTCCCGTTCACATCATAAATCCGGACTCCAAAATCGATTGTTTCATCAAAGTTCGCATCTATGATGATTGTTGTGCTACCGCTGTCTTGATTAGAGTCGAAAGGTAATGTGAACTCGGTTCTTTCCCTATCCACGTTGTCGATGAGGAAGAAATGAGTCACCTCGTCTGAACTGACAAATCCGTCTTGGACCGTGAAGTCTGGAACACCGTTTCCGCCATCAATTGTGGTGTTGTCATTGAAGAGTAACAAGCCAGCATACTGGGAGCGGAACTCTGCCCAGCTAGTTGTGTTGGCGTCGTGGGCTAGCCAGAACGCTTGGTCTTGTCCAAAGCCGAACCATGATGTTTCCCAAGTATTGTCTTCGAGCCACCAGTACTTGTCGAGGAGATCTTCCCAAGAGTAGTTTCTTGCCGCCCAGGCGATAATATTGTAGCCCGGTGCAGGTATCTGCTCGGTCATGTCGTGCCATACAAGCTCTTGGATGTCTGCCATTTCAGTTGCGTTGACTGGTGACATGTCGTCAGCGTGGTACCAGAAGAAAGAGCAGTCCCAAGTATAGGTTATGGTCTGCGTGGCTAATCCCATCCAGTTTACTGAAACGAACTCGTCGTCCGTATCTTCTGGATTGGGTGTGGGGTCGAAGACGATGTTCACTGTTAGATAATCTTCTTCGAACTCGACTTCGTCATGCCAGTTGTAGACTTGCTTGATGAAGTACTGGTCGTCGAGGGTTTCGAGGTCACCATCAAGGTCTAGCGCCCCGTTGTCGCTGACATCCCATATTTCTGGTGCCCACACGTACACGCTACCTAGCGTGAAAGAGGGGGGTGTCCAGTGGGTTTTTGCACTTAATCCAATCCAATACTCGAAGCTAGCAGCGATTTCCCATGTGCCAGTCTCGTTTGCCCAGATACTCTGGTTCTGGTAAGCGTCAAAGTATCCCCAGTACTCAGCTTCAGGTGCACTGGGCAGGAGTTGTACCTCCAGTCCAAAGTATGATTGGTTTTCACCAAGCTCATAGGTTACCGTACCGGTGTTCACTAGATCCGGACATCCTTGGGTCGTGTTTTGAGATGTATAACTCACCAAGACTCCAGAGTATATTTCATAGGCTGCTCTATCAATCTGGCAGAACTGACCTGCCACCGTCTCGGTTTCAAGATTGATGATGATTTGAATAGTGACGCCTGTGTACCAATGATGTGTACTGTTAAAGTCATAGGAGTATCCAAAGAGAACATATGCTGCATAGGTGCAGTTGAGGTCCTCACGAAGGAAAACACCGGGGTAGTCTGGATGCTCAAAGGGCTCGCCCTTCTTTTCGATTAACTCGATGGGAGCGTAGACGTCGATGGAGACATTGAACCAGTCGTTGTGGTTGAGCTGGTCGACTATCGTACCGCCTGGCAAGTTGTAGAGATAGCCGTCAAGCAGCACGTCGTGGAGTGCGAGAATTCTGTCACCAGCGCGGGAGAACGCAAAGCTTGGCTCAGCAGGTACGCCGCTTTTGCTTTGTGTGCCCCAGTGGCGGGGCTGCCAGGAATATATGTGGAAGGTGGTCCCGTAGGTTTCACCGAGGTAATTTGGACCAAAGAGGTAGGGACCTGGCGTTGACGTCTCGCCTGTGTTGTCGGTTGTGTTTGCCAAGTGGATGCCTCGGGCGCAGACGTTTGTGGTAAAGTTGGTGTACCAGCGTACTATGTGAGGAGTCACCAGGCCACTGGCAGCAGCGTTGTAGTCTACAAAGTGAGTGATATTCGTATTATCAATTACTGGAAATTCATAACCATTCCAGTAGCCAGAGCCGCCACCATAATCCTGCCACACCCATGTTATGTTGTAATAGAAGATGAATGCTTCAGCCACATCGACAGACTCGTTGTAGTAGAAGCCTAGGTGAGGAGGTTGAGGTACTTCAAAAGAAGACCAGGTTGTTGCGTGGTTATAGTAATTGTCTGGCTCATACCATGTCATGTTCTTCCAGTAGAATTGTTGCTCCCAAGAGGCGACTTGCCCTATCTCGAAGGCGGCGAAGCCGATTTCTTGGTCCATGACCATCTCGAAGATGACCGTCTCGTTAGCTTCAGCGTATCGGATTGGGTCTAGGGCTTCGTTGAGGATGCGAAAATCATACTTGGGTGGTGTTTGCCACCTCCACCAATCACCGCCTAGTTCGCAGTCCAACGCGATTGGGGGCATAGATACTCGCCCAGTCATCTGATAGTTGTACCAGTTGGGTGTAAGGTAGTTGCTGGCGTTATCCATGGCCTGTGCCCACGTGTTGTAGACGCCGATGGGTGCGGACATGTTGAAGGTCCCGACAAAGCTAACATTGAAGGAACGAGTGTCTTCAGTGAAATCGCAGCTCAACGGATAGAGGTTGAAGAATTCAGCGGGATCACTCGGAGAAGAACCGGTACTGTCGTAAATGCCACTGAAGGCATACCACGTATTAGAAGCAACATGATAGTACATAGTAACTTCTGCTCTTGACCCGATATCATGAAAGGCTGCACCGACTGCAGCGCTGTCTAGCTCTGTTCCTCTTTCAAAGAAGCGCTTGGGAATAATCAACGTGAAGGTCAGAGGGCTTCCTCGGCTTGCCTTGTAGTCATTTTCTTCGATGTTGATTCCGCTTTCGTTGGTTATCACTAGTTTCATTGTTTCGCCGAAAACCCATTCTTGGAGTGTGCTATCAAAGGTTTGTGAATCTGTTTCATGAACGCGATTCCAGCTCACGTGGAGGCGAGGGTTATTAGCGGTTGAGGGGGTTTGGGCGAAGACTGTAGGTGGTATTGTTGTGATACTGACTAGTAGCAGTAGGGAGATACTGAGTATGCTCAATATTTTTTTCATTGCAGAATCCCCTTTATGGGTTAATTTCTCCTTTAAGGTGGAAAAACATCTAATTTAAACGATGACAGCTTTAGACAAAACCAGCCAAAATTATTGCGAAAACCGCAACAAGCAGTTGAAGAGATAATAAATTATTATTTTTCAGCGCCTATGAGGGAAAGACGACAGGCTTTTTCTATGGATTGCACTTCCTGTTTCTATCGCGTCCGCAGCTTTCCCTACAGGTGTACTTTGTCAACTGAAAGAATAAAAGGAGTAGTGATAACTATTGATGCAAAACAGGTGGGATTTGGAGTGATT
>JABXGV010000105.1 GCA_016550485.1 archaeon | reverse complement strand
TCATGGTCACCTCAAACCTCCCCTTCGAGGAATGGACTGAGATCCTTGGCTCTGAGCGACTCACCGGCGCCCTCTTGGATCGCCTCGCCCATCGGTGCCACATCCTGGAAGCTAATGGGGAAAGCTACCGACTACATCAGGCCAAGAAACGGTCAAAACACCAACCGCCTAGAAATTAAAATCCAAACCAAAAAGAACTTCAAAGCTAACAAAAGGAGATGCTTGACAAGTAAAAGGCAGGTCCTCTATTAATCAACCAGGTTTCACGGCCTTCGACCGCCACCCACTTCACTTTTACTCCGCCATTTAGATTTTTATGAAGGTAAAGTTACCGTTTTCATCTACTTTAGCTCTAATTGTACAAGCTGTAGGAGTAGCTGATTCTGGTGGATATGTTTTCTTGGAGCATCCAAATTGAAAGCTCATTAACAAAGGAAAAAAAGAAAAATCAGAAATATATTGCTTCTCATCATTAAAGTCGTTTGTACTTATAGCAGGTCGCGTGGTCGTGGTTACCATTTCCTCTAGACCTCCTTAGCAAACTGACCGCTGCGTTGGGGAAACAGGAAAAAGTCTAGCATCACCCTCCAAGATTCGCATCAGTACTATTCAATGGAATCCAAATATGTATCATGATGCTTAATCTCCATTATTCTGGAAAAATGAAGATTACCGACTCGGACAGGGATCACTGACTTCAGAATTAGCGTAGACTAGAAGATTTGCTCAAAAAGAGAGGTGTCGCTTTCGGAATGTTGGGCAGATACTTTCTTTAGCCAGGACGGAAGAGGCAGCAAGTGGAGGCGAAGAGGTCAGGGAATGGCATTCCACATGAAGGCTACCGATGTGAATCAAATGGTTACAATTTGCGGATTCAGGCGACAACAGGTCATCCCTCAGTCTCAACGATTACGCTGCTCCTACATCGTCTGGAGTTGGCGCTAGTGTACTCTACCGCTTGAAAATGAAAACAGACTTCTCAAGAAAGAAACCACACTCTTCGATGGTGAAGAGCGAGGTTTTCTCGTTACTGCGTAGTTACAGCCCTAGTGGCAAGTTCCTATTTGCCTTTCCGGAAAACCTCAGCAGGCCTGGTGGTGTTGCCTGTGGCATTGGGGAAATCCGGGTATTTGTAGGCCTTCTTCTTGTGCTTGATCAGATCGCGCGCTGCCTCCATGAAGCTGTTATACCGTTTCTTGCATTCATAGAAGCCATGCCACCAGGAGTAATCGGGAGCCATCATGGCCGCTCCCATTCTGGCCCTTCTGCCTTCATGGTGCCATAGTTCATAGAATTCCCATTCAAGTTCTTCATCGAAGAACTTGGTCTTGTCCAGCAATCCCTTGGCATAGAGGTCATCCAGCATTTTCTTTGCCGGCTTGAAATAGACCTCGTTGTACTCGTTGATCACCTTGTCGTATTTGACAAAGTGGTCATCCACCCAGGTTTTGCCGTGACACTGTTTACAGACCTCTTTCATCTTCTCCCGTTCAACCTCATGGTTGACCTTCGCGGGGAAGGGCTTGAAGTCTTCCGGTCGAATTGTCAGAGGAGCCTGAGACTCCCAGGCAAGCCTTTCGGTGACATCGTGGCTGGTGAGCACAGTTCCTGCCCCTGACATGTGGCAGCCAGCACAGGTTGGTCCCCGGAAGTCCACCCCGGCAGTCCAAGTTCCTGGCGCGGTGTTCCAATCGTACTCATCGCCATGGGCCGTGTAAATGTCACCGTGCTTTGACTCCATGTAGATTTCGATTTGCGGATGGTCCGGACCCAGGTGACACTGACCACAGGCCTCAGGCTTTCTGGCCTCCATGACCGAGAACCGGTGGCGAGTATGGCAGCTGGTGCAACTTCCCTTGCTGCCGTCCAGGTTAACCCGCCCCACACCCACGTTGGGCCAGGTCTCGGGATCCAGTTTTCCGTCTTTCATCTTTTTGAGCACGGTGCCATGGCAATGGTAACAGCCCGAGGCCCGCTCGAAATCGCTGTTCATGCCCAGTTTGAGCCAGGGGTCGAGCTGCCAGATGATCTGTTGGGTATTAGCATGCTTGCTCCTGGCATACTGCTTGGCCTCATCAGGATGACAACGAGAACAATCTTTAGGAGTTACCACCCCTGCCACCGGTACCCTATACTCCTTGGTACCGTATGGTCGATCACGTCTTTCGTATTGCTTGTAGTGTTCTTTGCTTACATCCGGATCAAAAGACTCGGCCTTGTGGCAATCATAGCAAGTCACATTAGCGCTGGCGTGTCTGCTACGGGCCCAATCGCCAAAGATGCCGGGATGCTCCCTCTTGTGGCACTCAATGCAAGCCACCGCCTCCTTGGGCATGGCACGCTCTATCCTGAACTCCTTCACCTTAGGCAGGTTCCGGGCGATTTGCGCCAAGGCTATAACGCTCCCTGCCACCAGAAGCCCAGCCACTACTGCAACCAGAGCCGCAGTAGTCAGGTATCCTTTCACCTCAACACCCCCTTTCTACCTTTGAATTAAGATGAATTAAGACACTGCAGACGCTCTTTCAGCCGCACATGTACAGTGGACATTGCCCACCGATTTGCTGGTGGTGGTGCCCACCCTACATGCTGTGGCGGAGTCGGCAGTGCGGTTTAGGCACTTTCTATAAACCTAACCCTCTGTAGGTTTCCTGATACTGTTTGTAGCGATAGAACTCCGTGGGGTTATGAACCAGATTTTTATGACAATCCACACATTTTTTCTCGTATCCAGGTCTGGCGTATATTACTGAACGGTGAGCTAGCATAGCGCCGCGGCTGTTGGGGATATACAGAAGATTGCGATGGCATTTCTGGCACTGGTC
>JABXGV010000104.1 GCA_016550485.1 archaeon | reverse complement strand
TCTTTATCCCGCTCAGAACTTCTTCTTATTGAACCAAGAAGGACGAAGAGACCAACAAGCGATCCGCAAATAATACTGCACAGCGAATACATTGGTACATTGTAGCCATCTAAAATTCGCTCTTCAACAGTGAGGCTAAGGATGACAATACCAATAAGGAGCGAGGAGATACCAATCAGCTCAGCCCGACCCATTTTTTCGCCCCACAGGTATACACAGATGAAAACAACAACGAGTATGTTGACGTTAGTTAGCGGCTTGAGGATGCTAACATCAGCAACTGAGAAAGCCTGCCAACGGAGGAGCGCACCACTAACAGCAAGAACTCCCCCCAGTAACCAGAGAGGTGTTGTGAAAATCGCGAATATCAAGTGGATATGTTGTTTGTAGAATGCACGGGGTGTCAGTTCAGGTAGAGAATCCAGGCTCTTTCTTTGTATGGAATGAGCTATTCCTGAAAGGATCCCACTGAGCACTGTTAATATTGCTGCTATAGCGAATACCATACACAACACTCACTAGATATCTGCTTGGAAGCCAGATGCAAACCAAAAATCGGCTAGGCAGATAAGCCTTTCTTAGCCACCGCCAACCTGCATGTGTTGTAGTTTCTTCGTTTATGACTCCGAGATTGAGGAGAGTCTATTATCGACGAAAGCCTTTTAGGGTGAGGGAGAGTCGTTCGCTTATTCGCCTTCAAGCTGGTGTAATTATGATGAGCAAGCGCCTCGTCGGCTGGGCTATATCCTTAGTACTTCTAGTGACAATTCTATCCCTGCTCTTTTATCCCTACATTTTGGCAGGCACACCATTGGCTTCTCTGTACACTGACATCGAACTCGTGGTTGTGGTGGTCCTCTTCGGTGGGATGTTCTTTCTCTTGTTTTTGTTACTTTATGTTGGCGCTCGCTAGGGAAGTCCTTTTCAAAACGACATAAACGCATATAAGGCGATTACTCCTAGGAGGGCACAGAGCACTTCATTAAAACTAAATAAGTGTCGGGAAGCGGAGCCGTATGTCTCAGAAGCCTAAGGACCCCTTTGGTGATTTAATAGTAGAAGCATCTTTAGACGATATTGAGAAAGGTGCCCGTCAAATAATTGGTTCCAGAATGCGGGTGATAGATAAGGAGGACGGTGTGGTAGTCTTTTCTGATGATTCAGAGACCTGCCCACTCGAAGTCATTGCTACACAATTAAAACCCGGAATTTACCGATTAGATGTACGTTCAAGATGCACAATAGAGGGTTGCGATTATTTCGCTGAGTGTACTCGGCTAGACGCTAGGGCAGCTAAGACTCTGCAGATGATTATGGCAGAGATATTAGGGACACCCGATCGAGTCCATGAGGGGCGTGTTTGGATGCCTGAGCGGCTAAAAAGCGATGAAAAACTGCGCCGTTTAGTCGACAGGATAATCGATGAGGGGAGCTAGGAAGCCACCGAGTAGAATGCTTGAAGATGACCTGATTTTGAGAGGCGGCTAGCTTGGATACATACGGTGAAAAAACAGAGATATCGAAAGAGGCAAAGATAGAGAAGCCCTGGGGTTACGAAAGACCAATCGGTGAGTTCAGAGGAATCTTCCTAAAGGAGCTTTTTATCAGAAAGGGCACTAAAAGCTCTCTTCACTATCATGCACATAAGGACGAGCTATTCTATCTGGTAAATGGTAGAATCACCGTTTTGCTTGAAGATAGCGAAATCCTGATGAAGCCGGGCGATTCATTGTGCATCACACCCGGGCAACAACACCGCATAATTCCCCATGAGGATTCATTAATTCTCGAACTTGGCACACGTATGTTCGGAGATGTTATCCGGATAGAGGACGATTACCAACGACCTAAAAGCGAATGAGCCAGGAACCCATAGCATCCTGTCCATTATTCTCTACGCGCAACTCGTTGATAAAACTCAAATGTGCCCCGATCCCAGGTGGAACCCTCGCTTAGTGACGCAACCAGCAGTCCATTGTTCAGAGCCACAAAGCGAACTGGGAATTGCTGGCTAATATCAGAGAAAAAGGGATTATGAATAATCGAGGTATACTTCCCAAGTAGAGAAAAGACCCGGCGGATGGTTTGACGAGGAAGCCTGCTAAGAGCTAGTTCGTATTTCTGGAAGTCTTCTACTAATGGACCAAGTTTTTGATCAAAGTGGTAAACAAGACGGAAAACATGCTCATACTCAACGCAAAGATTCAACTTGAGCACTGATTCATCATCAGGAACCACTAACCACCCATTCTCAAGATTCAGGAAGGAAACTGGATTAGTAAGAAAGTCATACTTTTCAGGGTCGGGATTTCCAAAGAGCGTTTCCTTTGTGACATCAATAATTTCTTCAGAAAATTCAAGGAGTTCCATAACATCCTTGATTTTGCGGATTTGGTGTCCCTGATGCTCAGAGGGAATTTGCTGAACTAGCTCTTTCGCCTGATCTGCCAGAGACTCAGCCATTGTCATAAATTGATGCTTATGTCTAAGCCTACCATACTGAGGTTTAAAGGGCTTGATTTCAAGCATTGCGCTAATTTCAGGGAGTTCTACTGAGTGAACGAAGCCATCTGGATCGTAAGCATGCTCGAAGCGGAGCAGGAGCCTATGGCTCTTATCAATGATTGTAGCATCCAAATCGTCTGTACTGTTAAC
>JABXGV010000103.1 GCA_016550485.1 archaeon | reverse complement strand
TGGGTTTTCACTTCTACGACTTTCACCCCGCTGCTACAATCAGGGTTTTTTGTTTCTCTCGCCGACTATCTTTAGTCTTGGTAGGTGGAGACGTCACTTGTGGTTCTGATTTAGTTACTGCTTTCGGTGGAGTGTCTGGTTTTAATTCCCCGTTTAGGCTGGGAGCCATTTTAAGGGCCCGGATTTGTCGGATATTTGCCAAGAGATGGTCAGCCTTGGGGGATTTCAGCACCCGCTCTGTCCCGTCAAAACGGAGGCGGATGCTTCCTCGAGAGAGCTGAAGTACGTCACTGGCAGAGGGATACCGAGTTAAATCCACGAATTGAGCAACAAGATAGTCCTCCTGCTGGAGCGCAGCCTCCATGATATCGAGTAGGGGTTGATCTTCTGGGAGGCGAACCACAGCTAGGGCGACGGGGACCAAGGGCGCTAGTTCACGTCGCTGCTGAGCGGCTTCGATGTCAACCTCCACAGCGCGTCGTCTAGGCTTTGGTGCGGTTGTTGTCGTGACCTCTTCAATTACATCATCTGCATCTACCAGAAGGTCTTGAGGACTAGCTTGTAGTTGTGGTGGAGGCTCATCCGCTGCATGGACCTGCTCGGGATATTCTTCTTCGGTTCTCGGGTCAGGTTCTGTGCTTTCCTGTGATGGAGGCTGTATCTCTTCCTGAGAAAGTTGTGGTGTTTCTGGAGAAACTTCGGGTTGTAGAGTACTGGGAGGAGGAACACTTTCAAGGCGAGGTATGATACGGAAGAACTGCTTTTCCCACGTGGGGGGAATCACTTGTAACCGAAGAAGCAGAGACATCGTAAAATTACCCACCGCCTTCGCCTCTTCAATGGTCAAGGGTGATCCATGAGTGCCAGTGGAAAGCCGCTGCAGCCACGATTCCAGCACGGCACGTGATTCTCCCAGTCCTTGTATATTGACTAGGGTTTCAGGCTCTCCCTTTGGCATCTGACCAGTACGTCGTTGTATGCTTAAGCGAAGCCCGCTGAGGAGAAAGGAACGAATGTGGCCAGCGAAGGATTGCCAGTTTTCTGCCCGATAGGCTGAGAGCGAGGCAGTCATGGCGCTGTGAATGGACTCGCTAAGGAAGGCAGCAATGTTTGAGGGATTCCAGCTGGTCGTTAATGGTGAAGAATCAACAATGGCTTCGGAAGACCCAGTTTCCATAACGGCTCCTGCGTCAATCGATAGGGCTGGAGACCCGCTCGTGGTTGCCGGGGTATGCGATGCAGCGATTGTAGGTGAGAATATGTGATTCTGCTGGAAGATGCGGAAAGACTGAAAGGCCAGAAATACCAGCATCAGAGGAGCTAACCCAGCCGCTATACCCGTTAGGGCAGCAGCGGTTCCTTGACCAATGCTTACTAGGAGCCCGGAAAGCCCAACGAGAAAGGGTGTAAGGAGCACCGCCCCTCCAAGAAGCTTGTAGGACCGTTTAAGAGGGACGAGCCACTTACTGGGTCGAGGGAGCCTTGTGAATGAATTATCAGTGAGGTCAGATAGATACTGAGCTAGTTGATTGGCTGCCACTACTGTGACCTCTGGCGGTAATGGGCCGCAATCGAGGGGTTGAGAGGAATTGGGTAGGATGAGGAGCGGATAGAGCTGGCATCGAAGAGGCTGTCCCTCAGAATTACAGAGGATGTGGGTCTTTCTACCAAGGAAGGATATGACCTTGTGGCGAAACGCGGACGAAACATAGGGGCCGCTTATCAGCTGCTGGCTAAGCTGCGGGAGAGATTGGATTAGGAGGGCTGCCTCGTCTCGGAGCGCCTGCCCTCTACCACTGGCTTCACGGAAGGCTAACGCATCGCAGCAGGCAATGCCATTATGAGTGTAATGACGAATCGCCAACTGGGTCTCATCAAGACCTGTCGGCAAGACTACAAACCTGTGCTGATGAAGTGCCTCTTCGATAGGATTTACCATTGCGCATCAACTCGAATAGAGCTAGCCCACTATAGTTAGCTAATTTCGGGCGGAATTTGAAGTATTTTTAAGCGTTTCTGCTCAGAATCAAAAGAAGAGGAATGGTAATAAGGAGGAATTGTGCCCTTTAAGAAGGAGAGTGAGAATAGAAAGTATGAGTCGCCGTTTTGGTGCCGTTGACCCTCGAATTTTCGTCCGGGCTGCAATGGCTCGGTTAGTAGAGCAATCTCGCGGACCAGCAAGACCACTTGCACTCGCAGCTGTAGACCAAGTCCCCCAATTGATGACCCTGGGTATGACCCCAAGTGCTGCACTTCGTGAGTCACTTCGCACAACAATTGTAGCCGCTAGGCTCCGAGCGCGTCACTGCATTGGAACTGAACGGTTCGCCTTTGACGATCTCGTCAATCTTTGCCAAGAGACCGAAGCGAGACTTGACCTCATGACCTAGAATCGGGAATCCACTCACGGAGAGCACCGCCAACAACCCGGATTAGAAGGTCAGGTGGAATCCCACGTGCGGCGAGGGTATCGGTGATACCTGCCAGCATGGTGCGAACATCATCTATGTGAATCATTGAGCGGCTACGCCGCTCAAAGTCCTGGCGCAGCCGGTGGGAATCCCCCCCGTCTAGTTGCCCTCTTGTATCAAGCTCATTCTTGGCTTCAGATTTGAACGTGTCCAGGTCTAGATGATAATCAGCTTTCGTAATGGCAACACACAGATCCAACTCAGATTCAATGTTGATACCTAGAAGGTGTAGCACATCCTTTACCCTCACGTTATGCTCGATAAGGTAGACAAGGCTCTGAGCCTTCGCAGCGATGAGACGTAGCCCGGTTTGAAGCACCAGCTCCCATTCCTGTGGAACCACCCCATTTAGGAGTGATAGCAGATAGTTGGAGGCGAGCTGGTCCTCATCCGCGTTAATAAGGGTCTTTGTGCGAAGATTGAAGATAACCACGTTCTCAGGGAGAGGGGTGGGTTGACGTAGAGTGGAGGCAACCCAGGCCTTAGGGAGATCGTAGAAACTCGGCAGGAGCTTTGTGGGTAGATTCGGGGCAACTAGGGAGAGGCGAGGCGCCGTGATATTAGCCGTCTCACTCTGGAAGAGGAGGTTCAGCTCTGCCAGCTTCTCCTCTGAGTCAAACCAGTCAGGTGTAATCTCGATGAGATTCCGGTGAGACGGAAGAGAGGCTAATCGTCTGAGAGCGGAGGCTTCAAGGAATCCTACAAGGAGAACAGGACGGCGAATGGCAATAGCGAAGCAAAGGAGAGGAACATACTCTTGGAGGAGGTCAGAGAGCCACAAACTGTACTAGCACATCCCGAACGAATCGCTGGAAGACCTGCTGGACAGCAGTGCCATGAAGGGCTGAGGCACCAAATACAGGAATTTCTGGAGGCGCATTGAGGTGTCGGCGAACCATACTTGGGTCAAGGCAGTCGGGTAGGTCCTGCTTGTTTGCCATGATTACCACTGGGGTCGACCGGTTTGTGGCTTCAAGGTAGGCACAGAGTTCTTCATAGGAACGCCTATTTTCTTCGGCAAGGTGTGGCTGAGAATCAGCAACGAAAAGCACCCCATCAGCACCGTTGGCGATTTGTTCACGAGTGGCTAGTAGCCGGCGCTGCCCTGTGGTAGCAACTATGTGAAAAATAATCGTGGAGGTATGAAGGGGAATGTGAAAGGCAAGGTAGTCGGATAGGAGTGTATGATCCTCGCTGGTGCTGATTTCTATTCGATTCGAGCAAAGCAGTGGATGCAGACTCTTGGATAGGTGCCGGAGAGTGGTGGTTTTACCTGAAGCCCCAGGTCCCCAGAAGATGAGTTTTATCTGTTTTATGGGTTTTGTGAAGAGGCCGTCCTCTGCCTCTGTTGTGTCAGGTGTTGTCATTTACTATAACCTCCTGTGAATACATCGTTGAGTGTTCGCATTGCGCTTTCAAGCTCCTCCTCATGAAGCCCTAACAGCTTCTGTACGGTGACATCGGATTCTACAAGGGTGAGGAGATGTTTTGCCGTCTGCCTCATTCGAATCCGGATGAACCCGATGTTGGTACGGACATCAGCAATTATCGCCAGCAGAACTGGGACACTGCGATTGGATAAACCGACATTACACACGTAGAGCTGTTTGTCATCATAGAGTACCATGATATCGGCGAAGGGTCGAGCCTGGAGATACACTTGTCCTTGCTGGGCTACACCAGCCAAGGCAGCAGAAAGGGCGGAAAGCTCCCAGAGAAATCTTCGAATGTATCGCCCAGAGGTGGCAAGCAAGCGACCGTCACCGTCTAGCACAAAGGCACCGTCGATTAAGCCAGGTAAGGGAAAACTGGCTGCGGCTTCAATCAATTCATCGAGGACCTCACTCAAAGGATTCCTTGACAGGTCGTAATGTTCTCGATCGATTTGGGTATCTTGAGCAGTCATTGCGAATCATAGGCGGCGCGGAATTTGGTTGCTTTAAATGGCTTACGGTTGACGCTCCAACATGAAAAAAAGGCGTCAGAATCGGATGAGTAAATGTTTAAAGGCATAAGGTTGTGGCGGTGTGTATTTCAGAGGCGATAGTAATTGACGGTTACAGCATACATTTTCTGCAAGGTAAAAATGGGATCCATACAGAAAGTCGTGGATATGTTCAGGGAAATCGGTGTGGCAACCAGTGTTGTCGTCACCACCGGTGAATTCGATGTTATTGTACGAGTTGAACTACCCGATCTCGAATCCTTGTATAAGTTGACAGTGGAAGAGGTTTGTAGAATTCCAGGGTTAGAAGAAACAACGACAGCAGTTGTTACACACGAAATCCCTCTGCCCTCTAGCTAAGCTAGGAATTCTTTCAGGCTAAAAGTGTGGTTTAGATGAGGGAACGAACACTACGACGTATGGGGACAAGGCGCACAAGAACTGCTTTCTATCTTCTAGCTTTAGTGTCAGGTATTTTTCTTTCCTTCTCGGTGTTCAGTGATGTACTCACCTATTCTATGTTTTTACCGCATCCCATCGCATTCGCGCTAGCTGAGCAATGGCTGAGCCTGCTGTTTACATTAACCATCATATTATTCCTTAGCATTCCAACCAACAGAAAACGCCGTCGCAGCATTGGAACTCGGCTTGACCGAAGTTTCTACCAAATATCGCTCCCCTCTCGTAAAGTAGTGGTTAGCATCATTCTAGCGGGGATGTTTGCAGGCATAGCAACCGTTGCCTATTACTTCGTTGCAGGCAGTGGTACTGATGTCTCTGCCGTTCTTCCCTTCGCCCAGTTCTCAATCATCTATCTTATGATAGGTGATTTAATCCTCATTCGGGATTACCCAACGAACATCGAGTTCCAGTCTATTCTAGCTATCACCTTCGGTGTTCTTCTTATTGGTATGATACCTGGTGTCATCGATCTTGGTTTACTTCTCATTGTCGTTAGTCTTTGGGCAGGTGGGAGAGCGATGAGTGTCTTCTTCCAAAGTCGAGCTAAACGCAGGGAGATACAGCCTGGTGCTACCACCGATTCCCTCAATCTACGCTTATGGGTTCTGCTAATTCTCAATTGCAGTATGACACTATTCATGATCCCCCTCATCACCCCCGAAGTTATCCTGTTGCTTGTTTTTCAGCTACCGTTGGTCATTCATTGGGTGTTAATACCTGTGACCTTTACTTTCTTTACCTTTGTAACTTATCTGCAAGCTCTTGGAAAAGGAAAAATGAGTGCGGTACAGGGCATCAACTCGATTTCTGTTGTCCTTGGTCTTCCACTGAGCATTATTGGTGCCGTCTTCTTTCCCACAGTCTTTAGTCCGCTTTCTCCAGACCCCTTCTTTTGGTTCCTACGAATCGTAGGAATAATCTTCGTTGTCTCTGGTATTATCGCTTTAGCCCTCAGCGAGATGCGAGGATACGTCTTAATTAAGCGGGCACCTGACTGTCCTGACTTGATGGCTCAGCTCTATAGAATCCGAGGTGTCAAGAAGGTCTCCCACATAACAGGTAAGTGGGACCTCTTGGTTCGTGTTGACATTCGGAGCCTCGGGAGTGCCCGAGCCAAAATCCTGCGGAAAATCGAGGAAACGCGAGGAGTAACCGATATGGAAACCCTCCTCATCCTGAAGGAATGGGACTAAGCTAGATACTCCAGACATGTTTCACTTCTCGTTATGCCACCGAAACCCATATAAAACAACCAAATTTGCGCCGAAGTGTATGGAGCCATCAACGATACTCCCCCCCACCAGCTTACACGAAGGCTATGGCCTTGAGGACGAGAGCCTTGACAGGCTTTTAATGACGACAGGGTACCGGGAAGTCTCCCTCCATTACAGGCCAGCCATTGAGGCGGTGCAGGAAGCCTTTAACAGCGTCACCCGCATTCGCATCATCGCTCTACCGCTCGACGAAAGCGAGACGGCGACATCTCCTCACCTAGCCTGGGTGCCCCTTTGGTCCAATAAGGACACGTGCACCCTGATCGCCAATCCCTGTGAACTCCCCAGCCGTCACGACGACACCTATCTGATTCCCAGAGGATTCGCTGAACACTACTCCCATACCGTAGCCAGCTACCCCTACTACATGCCCTCGTCTACCCCAGATCAGTTCTGGCCTAGCTATCTGGATTGTCAACCAATAACTCCCGAATCTACACAGCCCATCACTACGGGGCTCCCTGGAGCCTCACATAAAGATCCGGATGCTACGATGTTCGCCATCCTATTAGAGTCCCTTATACGCCTCAGAGGATATGTCGCCGACCACCTCCTCATAGAGCAAGGCTTCGCTAATGGAGTTGCATACCACCACAACACTCTCCTCTATGAACTACCCATCCCAGATTTCGCTGCCACCCCTGATGCTATTTTCCACTTATCCTTCCTCCTCTTTGATGCTGCCCGGGCAGTGACGACCTTGTCTCGGGCCGATTTCCTCACCCAAAGGGGCTTAGCAAGTCTTATTGGCCACGCTCGAACGCAACTAGGTAAAATAGAGCATATGGTTGCAGCCTTGAGGCCCGACTTCCATATCATCAAGCAATTTGATCAGTTACATGCCTACTTTACTAGATTTCATCCTAATTCCCTTCGCGACGCCACGACCACATGTAAGGTTCTGGGCACCCTTCTCCGACACGCAGGTATCACATCCGAAAGGGAGTAGACATTCACCTACAATCAACCAGCATCTACTGTAATGAGTCCACTAGTTGGACTTTAAATGCTTTAAAGGGAGCAAGTATACAGTGGTACTCCCCTTAATATCTAGCTTGGTGAATAGTAATGGTCTTTCCCTCCCCTGATCCTCTTTGGGTTCTAGAACTCATCAAAGTCATTATAATGTTCGCCCTCTGGGCATTACTCCTCATCCGTTGGCTGCGTGCTGACCGTCACTTCTACACTGATATTCCTTTCCTATTTGCGTGGGGTTTCTTTATTCTAGCTTGTGCTGAATCCTTTGACGTAGTATTCCACTCGGAGCTGATACCCGTTCCCATGGATTTAATCACCTACAAAATCCGTGCAGGACTCACCGCTAGTAGCCTAGTGTTCTTTCTATTTCCCACCGCGCAAATCTGGATAAGCGAAAATCGATTAGCGCCACCCCTTCTCTCTGTAATCTATCTCATCTTGATTCAAGCGGTTATTGTGATAGCGCCTGACGCAAATATCCTGCTGATACTTGTCATGCCCTTTATGCTCGTTGTGTATATTGGATTCACTGCGTCTTTCTTCCTAGCATGGCTTTGGAAGCGACTACCAGATGTACATGGACTAGTGATGAGCTTAGGTGGAACAGTTACCATAATCGGCCAGATTTCTAAGATAATCCTTCCCGTTTTGTATGCAGAGATACTCGAGGTTAGTGGCCTTCTCATCCTTTGGCTGGGTCTAGTAATCAAACCCGGTTATGCAAGATAATTCCCCAAAGAGATTTCAAATCCACAGTACAATCGGCTTGAAGCACGAAAGTGAAGAAAGAATAGGAGCCTAGAATGGCTGGGACTCCAAGTCCATTCTAGCTCCAGCCTTTTTCTTCCATTAGTAGATAGTGGTTTATGCAGTGGAGATTAGCATTTGTTGGGCGTGGTCAACCGAGGTGATACGAGGCATCTTGGTTTGCCCGATGACACAATGCTCGGATTGCAGTCTGCTAAGTTCGTAGGTTTCAAAGTTACCTGAAGGTACAAGGTGGATAACGGCTAAGCCCACCGTATTTGCTGTCCGAACTTCCCAGTAGAGGTGATTCACTTCTTGAAGTTTGGCGTCAAATATTGCAGCGAACCGTTGAAGATCTGTGGGGGGTTTGCTGAATTCAACGAAAAGATGGTAGCGTGCGCCGCCTGCGCTAACTTGAGGGGCAACAACGAACTCTTGAACAAGAGCGTCCTGCTCTTCGCTTGCCATGGCAAGGGCTGCACTGATGTGCTGCTCGGAAACCTTTTCGCCGCTGAGGTTAAGGATGTTTTTACTCTTTCCTAGGCACCGCAGTGTGATGGGGTCAAGTGAGGAGAATGTCACTAGGTCATGTACGTCGTATCGCCATAGCGAACTTGGGGTTGTGACAACAAGACGGTAGGGTGTGTTCACTTTGACATCACTTAGAGGGATGGTTTCCACCGTGGAGGGCAAGGGGCCCTCCATTACTTCTGCAAACTCAAAGATTACATCGTCTACCATTGGAGCCACACCAGGATAATCTCCGTAGAGTTGTACACCGTAACAGGCTTCCGTACCTGAGTAGACTTCGTGAATGTGAACGTCACCGACCATATCATAGATCATCGGCTCATAGAGGTCACGGACAATCCCTCCATGGAATATCACGGACATCTGAGGCCATAGAGACTTGAGATCGATTGTTCCTTCATCGGTTCGTGCAGCTTTGAGTCGTGTTCGTGCCTTAGCGGAGAGTTGCGGGTCTTCTATAAGCCAGTCATAGGATTCGTACTTGACTCGACGGAGTAGCGATAGAATAAACGAGGTAATTCCACCACAAGCCGTGACGTTTGGGGTTTCCACGCCTTGGCGAATTGTTTCTCGGTATTTTTCCTCCCAGTCGGTGATGTCAAAAACATCTGGGCTGGGAACCACTTTGCTTGTCATAATTCTGCCGCCACCCTTCATGGCTTGCCCGGTACCATAGCCCACATCCCAGTCACCAATCTTGGAGAACACAGAAGGTGCGACCATTACCATGATCTTGCCATGTAGGAATGGGCGGATGTGACCTGCTGCTGCGAAAGAGATCATCCGTAATCGTTTGAGCGCTTTCATACAGAAGGCGGTCTGAGGGATGAGTTTGGGTGCGCCTGTACTGCCGCTGGACGACAGAACCACCTCGATTGGCTCAGGATACAAGATATTAGAGATACCTTTGAGTTCCTG
>JABXGV010000102.1 GCA_016550485.1 archaeon | reverse complement strand
GTCTAAGTAGAACACCCGAATAAAGCTTACTGGTTGAGAGAGAACACCGAGGAATAGTTACACTGGCAGAGCGGTGGGTTCCAAGAGGGCTTCCCTACCTCAGGGCACGCCCGGTCGAGAAAGCCGAACACCTCAAAGTCAGCATGAGATAACTCACCATCTCGAAGAAGAAAAAAAGGGGACTCCCCAAACGCCCAGCTAGCCGGGTTGGTCTGAGAAGTCTCACTGTAGGAGGACAGCTAGATGGCCAGAATGAGTATTATGAAGAAGATCGTAGCAGCCAAGATGATTTGGAAGATAATCACTAGAAGACCGACAGCGACTGCTCCCCAGAATCCAGTGTCAAAGAACTTCATGATTAAGGGGATGTAGACACATAGTGTGATTAGTGAGCTGATGGTGAAACCAAGGTAGGGTACGAACCAAGCCAAACCTAAATCGGTGAAGAAGAGTACTAAGCTTGGCTCCAAGTATTGGAATATCGCGGTTAGCACTGTATAACATATCGCTCCCACAAGAGCGACGATCATTGCATCGGTAAAGGTGGTATTAATGCCGCTGACGATACGTCCTGCAGCGAAGAATAGCAACGAGATTACGAGCCATGTAACGAGGAAGACAGCTGCCAAGAGTATTAGGAAACCAATCGGGGTTATCAATTTATTTAACTCCAAGAAGGTTAGTACTCATCTTTTCCTTGCTTCTGTCATAAATAGCTTGCTGTTTTAAGCTAAAGTGGAATGCACTAGCTTCACTTCTCTGCGGGTCTTGGATAGGTTTAAAGGCTGTCGGCGTGGCTCTCAAGGGTGAAGAAGCGGGGTGATAGTGTGCCACATTTTCTAGATTTGTTTGTCGAGGAGCTACGAGGAGCAAAACAGGAGCTATTACGAAGGGTTCTAACAGGCGAAGAGTCGAATGAAGTGGACCGGCTGCTCCATCAAGCTTTCATCGAGGAGTGGCGGGACCTACCCGACCCCCGAAAGGAGGAGCTTCAGGTTGTTGCCGTGGATAGTGGCCGGGCGCTCCGAAGATATTCCTCTGGGGCGTTCATGTACATAACTCGTGCAATCGCCTCCTCGTCTTGGGGGAAATCATATCGGAATATGATGTTTAACTCCCATGTTGTCGCCTCCGCCAGCCCCCAAATCGCTAATATGGTTGGGTTACGGTCAGAGTTCTGTGAACACGAAGCCATTCTAGATGCTCTAAATGACTCTGATGATGTGGATGTGGTCCTCGTTGATGGCTCCCTCTACGGAAGGATAAACCATGTTCCTGAGCCTTTCAATTATCGAGGAGAAAGGGATCTTTACCTTAGATTCATGGACACATTCAGCAAACTTGTGGAGCGGTGTCGACAGCGCAAGATTCTCCTCCTAGGAGTTAGTAAGGACTCGATAGCCAACCATTTAACGAAATTCCTAATGAAGCGAATCAGCCAAAGCATACTCGAATCTCTTGAAAGTGAACTATCCTCGGACCAGCTGACTCAACTTAATGATTATCTTGGCAGTAGCGTGAAGAACGTGCGACCGCTGATGAACCTAATAAGGGATTTGCCGCTGAATAAACAGCAGTATGAAAACCTGCTGAGTTTGGTGAGTGAACTCCGGCGGCCTCGGCCAGACTTCTCTTTGATTTCAGCTTGGGCAGAAACATCAGGATATACGACGCCCATTGAGCCCTTCCCTGATGTCCCGCTCTTTAAGTATGAGGCGAAGAATCCACGGGATTACGCTCTGCGTCGGTTTGCTAGCGCAAGTGCTGATCATCCAGGGGAAGAGGATGCCTTTGAGGAATGGGCAGTAAAAGTAATGGAGAAGGTATTCGGCCTTCCTGCCTTTGTGACGGTGTGTGTCAAGTTATCATTTCAGGATACTCCGCTGCGGATAGATGTTCCAGCTTCCACACTGGGTCTTCCAGACCGTATGACAGACCTTAAGGAACCGAAGATACTCGACCCGCCACCTGACAAGCTGATGCAGGCTTTAGCGTTGTTACAGGCAGAGTACGGAGGACTTGATTTATACAATGTGTGGCTGGTTCAAGCAGACCAGGAAGCTCGTTTACCTGAGAGGGATGTTACAAATCTCTATGAGCCTCTTATCGAGAAAGAGCTCAGAATTTCTCTATCGCCTTTGAGGAGAGAACGTCGAGCCCGAACAGCGTTTCGTCGGTCTGCCAGATAATACATGCCAGAGGTATTTTATTGCTAAGAATATGTTACCATGGAGGTTCCTGAACAAGAAAGAATCCCGATAAAATCCAAAACTGGAGTATGGTCATTATGTTGCTTGATTTATCTTCTGAAGAACCGGTGGGCTTCATTGTTGATGAAGGCAAGGCTACATCCTTTGTCTTTGCTAGTGATCGAAAACGCTATCCACCGAAGTTCGAGTACCTTACCGTTCGTTCTGAGGAATTTGTTGGTGATAAGCTTGAGCCGGTTGATGTGCTTGCTCAAGTAGAGCGCATCTCCTCCCTTAGTCTAGCGCTGCGCCGCGATCTTGATATCGAGGCAATTCACCGTATAAAGGAAGCAGGTATAGATGATGTTAAAACGTGGGGTTCTGCGCGAATTCTTGGTTATCTTGTCACCTCAAGTAAAGGTGCGGCACCAAAGGTGCTTATACCTCGCCGGGCCGTAACACCGGGACAGCCGATATACATTGCACCGGACCACTTTCTCAAGAAATTCTATGAATATCCCTCAGAAGAAGCGCTTTACATCGGGAATCTGATAACCCGGCCAAAGGTGCCAGCACATATTTCCATTAACGGCTTCCGGCGTCACCTTGCCATCTTGGCCCAGACAGGTGCTGGTAAAAGCTACCTAACGGGGGTTCTCGTTGAGGAATTGATGGCACATGGTGCGACGGTACTCATCGTTGACCCTCATGCCGATTATGTGCTTCTAAGCCAGACAACAACAGGTGGACGACACGAGTTCTCAGAGAGGGTAAGTGTCTTTCAAAACCCAGAAAGTACTAGCCGCTACAGCCAAAAGGACATTGGACGCGTCGAATCCTACACGGTCAAGCTTGCCGATGTTCCATTCGAGGAGCTCTGCAATATCTGTGGAATCGGTAAGGGATACACTAACATCCGCGACGCCCTACACCGAGCGCTGGAACGCCTCAAGAAACAAGGGATAGTCTATCTAGTAGAAGACATTGAAGAATCCTTGAAGAGTATTGCGCAAGACGAAGAACTTGAAAGAACTGTTCGCCAGAGCGCACAAGCCTCCCTGAAATATATTCGGAAGCTCCGGCGGCTGCGCGTGTTCTCACGTAGTGGTGTACCTATCGAGAACATCCTCAAGCCCTGCCAAACCTCTGTCATCGATCTTTCAGGGTTAGAGAGTTACAGTACCGACTATATTGTCAGCCGTCTGTTAAGCGACGCCTTTTCAGCGGTCGCCTCGGGAAGCTTTGACTTCCCTGTGTTCCTAGTGGTTGAGGAAGCCCATAACTTCATTCCTGCCGGGGACGAGACTCGCTCCTTGTCGGTTATTCGTCGCATCGCAGGAGAAGGCCGGAAATTCGGGATTTTCCTTATCGTGATCAGTCAACGCCCAGGGAAAATCCATTCTGACACCCTAAGTCAGTGCAATAGTCAAATCGTCCTCAAGATTACCAACCCTCAAGACCAGACTGCTATCGCCAATTCGTCAGAACGGCTTAGCGAGGATCTCGTCTCCGACTTGCCTGGCCTTAACGTCGGCGAAGCAGTAATCGTGGGTGAGGTCACCCGGTCGCCGGTCATGATTCGGGTGCGAACCCGCAGGACCAAGGAAGGGGGAGCTGACATTGATGTGGTATCTCGTCTACGGAAGGCACGTAAAGCAGCAGGGATTGATGAACAACTCGCTAAAGAGCGCCGTCAACAAACAAGAATGAAAGGAAGATTCTCTGAGGTCTAGCTTTCTATGACTGTTAAAATCCTACATTTCTCTGATTCACATCTTGACATCCCCGCAGCCAAGTTTGGCCCTCGCCGCTTTGAACGCAAGCAGGACTTTCTACAAACCTTTGACACAGTAATTGAATATGCTCTAGAGAAACAACCTGACATCATACTTCACACAGGCGACCTCTTCAATAGTATCAACCCGCGAAATCCAGTACGAGCACATGTCATGACGGCTTTCCGTAAACTCCACTCTCAGGGAACCCGAATATTCATCATCTCAGGCAATCATGATGTGCCTCGTGCTAAACAAGCAGGCATTTCTCCACTGGTTGAATATGCCAATGCCGGCTTCATTACGCTCTTTGAAGACTGGGAAAAGGTAGGGTCTGAAACTATAAACGTAGATGGGTTAGATGTAGAAATTTCCGGGATATCTTATGACCCCACTATTCCTGCGAGTTCCACCATAGATCCCCTTTCTCAAACCTCTATTCCGGGGAAGGGAGATATCAACATCCTACTAGTGCATTATAATGTTGAGGGGTTTCGTGGCACCTTCCCTACAAGTCCTACAATTCGCTTGAATTCCATTCCTAAGAAGCTCACCTATCTCGCGGTCGGGCATATACATGAATATCAACAGCAGAAGGTGGGTAATACTACCATCTGCACGCCAGGTAGCACTGAACACGTATCCTTCGCAGAGGAGAAACATAGGAAGGGATTCGTTTGGTTCGAAGCCAACGCGGATGGTGTACAAAAACCGGAGTTCGTTCCCGTCAAGACACGCCCCATGCGTACTATAACAGTTACAATCCCTACAGATGCTGACATTAATAGCCTCCTTTTCAGGGAAATCAACAAGCTCCGCAATCCTCAACTGATTCTCCGTTTCCTGCTAAAAGGAGTAATGACCATCAAGTCAGCAGAACGGTACCGCCGCTCAGAGGTAATCCGCCACGGAATCGCGCAATGTTTCTCAGTAGAAATTGTGGATAATCTTGAGTACATAAGTCCTGAACTCGCAATTCCCTCGGAAGAGCTTGCTCTCAAACCTCCAATCACGGAGTACCGTGACCAGCTCACCGCGGCTATCAAACAAGAGAAGGATTCTGTGCGCAAAGCCCGGCTGCAGAAGGCGTTAGAACAGGGCGTAGCACTCCTAGAAGAAAAGGGAGGCTGGTAGAATGGTTCTGTTGCGCCGTCTAATAGCCCGCGACTTCAAACACCTCAATGTCGACATAGACTTCCCGGAGGGCATTCTCTCAATTGGTGGTCCCAACGAATCGGGCAAGTCCTCTATCTTTGAAGCGATTCTCTATGCCTTCTTTGGCCGCACAAACAAAGCCCCTCGTGGCGAAAAAGACCGACTGATAAACTATGATGCAAACGAGCTGTTTGTCCAGCTATTTTTTGATTTGCAGGGTAAGCGATACCGTATCACTCGTAAAATCCACAGGAAACGACCAACCCTAGCTACACTTCATGAGATTGCTTCAGACGGTCGAGCTACACTCATTGCTGGAACTGTAACCACCCTAGATGAAGCTGTTTCCAAATTACTTGATGGTGTGGGTTTGAGTGATATGCTAGCTAGCAATGTCGTATTACAGAAGGATTTGGATCGACTCGCCAAGCTTGATCTGACTCAGCGCAGGAATGTTATCAATGCAATGATGGGTCGAGAGTGCCTCTCCAAGGCAGTCGACCAGCTCAACAAGGATTCTAGTCCCCTCAGACGCTCACTTGAACCAGAACGCCAAGCTTTGCAACACTTAGAACAGCTTCTAGAACAATATCAGCAGAACACCCAAGAGCTTCAAAGAAAGCAGGAGGAGCTTGTTCAACTCGATGAACAACTCAAGGAACTAAGCCGCACCTACGCCATTGTGAATAAACGCTACAAAGCAGTAAAGGCCTATAAAATTGCGAAGGAACAAGAAGAGGCACTCCGGCAATCCCTCACAAACAAAACGGAACTCCAAAAACAAAATACTAGAACATTAAAACGACTTGCAAACCTTGAAGAAAAGCGGGATCGGCTTCTCGCTCAGCAAGAACATCTATCTCACATTGAATCCGACACTGCTGCCTTCGAGAAAATCAGCAGAATTGCAACTGAATTACAAGAACAGACCCATCTACAGGCAGCTGCCCAAGCCTCAGTACAGAGAACACAGAAACAACTTGCTAAACTTGAGCCTCTCAGAGATAAAATCACTGAATATCAAAGTGTTAAAGAGCAGCGCATCTCAGCTGAAACACGTCAGCGTCAAATGGTTTCACCGCTTCTCTATGTTGTGTCCATTGGATTACTAGCAGCAGGAATTGGAATTGTCTTTTTCAACCTCCTTATTGGGATAGGTCTCATAATTGCTTCAATTCCTTTCATCATCTTCCTTGTGAAGACCGCATTAGATTATCGTAGTCTGGAGCCGCGTCTAACCGCTCTTCGAGATCGTGAAGAGAAGCTACGCCAACACGCCGCCAAGGCTGAAACTTTAGAACAACTTGAAATTCAGCTACAAGACGATAAAGCTCAGCTAGATGTTCTCTCTAAAAGGATTCAGCGCCTTCTCACGCGGATCAGAAAACAAATGCGCGCTTTATCGTCCGATGTGTTTGACTTGGATAAACTTCCGTCAGATGTAGAGCCTGCTAAGGTTCAGGCTGCAATTAAATCAATTGAAAAAAGGCTCTTGAAACTTCGAACCACACAGGAGAACCTTGAGGGAGAACTCGCTGACCTCAGGGAACAGCTTGCCGATCTTGAACAGCTGAAACAAGAACAAAAATCCTTAGCAGAAGAGGTTGCTGTCCTTGAAGCCGAGCTTGCGGCTCATCAACTACCTACACTTCCTCCAGAAGTATCTCCCTACACTCCAGAGGGTTATGCAGAGTTAGAATCCCAAGAACAAGAACTCGATAGGGCAAAAGTTGGGAAGCAGACTGATAGACAGCATGTCGTAAAACGCATTGAGGAGCTAACTGCTTACATCGCAGAGCACTCGGACGTCCAAGAAGAATACGAGTCCAAACAAAAGGAATTGGCTCAACAAGAAGAAACGCTCGAAGTTGCAGACCTCACTATCAAGGCGCTCCGAGAGGTTGCAGAGCGCTCACGTGAGCGAGTACGGCCTAGCGTAGTGCATGCCATGGGCCCAATCTTGGCCACCATCACAGGTGGTAAATACCGGTTTCCGAAACTCAGTGAAGATTACAGTCTCAAGGTCTATTCTGCGATGGCTGGCGAGCATGTCCAGGCAGATTTGTTTAGTGGAGGTACAGAAGACCAGTTTCTCCTCGCCCTTAGATTGAGTTTTGCAATTACGCTCTTAGGTGGCCGTGGAACCGCACCTCAATTCCTCTTCCTCGATGAGCCATTCGCTGGTTCAGATGTTACTCGACGAAACAACATAATCCGTTTACTCCAAGACGACCTCACCAAGGTCTTTCGACAAATAATCGTAGTCAGTCACCTGCAAACCGTTCTTTCCGCCTCTGAACATCACTACCGCATGATCAACGGGCGACTAATCCCATCAGACTGACCTGTCAAAGATGCATTGAAAGATACGACTCCTCTCTTCTAAGGGTGAACCCAGTTGCTTCAAGAATTCCTCGATGAGAGGGGAAAGAATAAGCATTCAAATGTGTGACTTTGGCGTTTCTACTCAGCTCTTCAGTGAGTCTAAGCGACGTAGAGAGGAAACCCGCAGCGTTTTCACCCTCAGGTGACAACCAAAGCCGTACGAAGTTGTGTGCTACGGTTATGGCTTCGGCTTCCTTCTGTCGAAGTAGCCACAGTTGTGGTGATTGGGCATCTACCTCCATCAGCTTATAGAGGCTGCCCATATAGCGGAGGTAGGACCAAGTATAGGAGGGAGTATAGTTATTTCCGATTGTAAGTTTGAAGCCAATGGGTGGTCGGGGGCGTTGCTTCCATTCTAAGGGGAGCGTTTGCACATCATCAATTTGTAGAAGTGGTTTTTCGTTTCCGAGTTCTTTGGAGAAGAGCAGAAGACTGTTTGTTTTCTGGAATTTTAGGGATGTGTAGAACTTGTGCGAGGTTTGGTCCTCGGAGACCACGGTCATTACCTGACATCCCATTTGCGTTGCGATTTCTCGTCCCCGCTTCAAGAGAAGCGTGCCTATACCCTTTCGCTGCCAAGATGGATCCACTACAATCCAAACGATGTGTGCGCGCTTCCCTTGGGGTGACACAAGATCGTAGGCAATCTCGAGTTCACCAATGATTTCTTCTTTCTGTCGCGCCGCAAGCACAGTTCCCCCTGTTTCTTCTAATATCTTAAGGTGAAGTGGTAAGAGGTCAGGGTCCAGCCATGGACCACCATGCCTCCATCTCTCCCAGCATGAGAGCGCCTCCCAAGACGAAGGCGCTCCCCGCGAACCATCTCTTGTATAATGGTGCCACTCGCTTATTTCCCTGCAATTTAACGAGACTAATGCTTCAATGTCAACATCGGAATTAATTAGGTCAATAGTTGGTCGTGTCACATTTCATCGTGAACACCGCTATCAAAATAAGCCTTTCACTATCTTTGAGCGAAATCCGATAAGTAAATAGATGGTAAACCTTCCGAAAGTATACTAGTAGTATTGAATTACTGGAGTTTGAGAATATGGCATCATCGAAGACGACTCTCAGCCGCTGGCGGAAAGCCTTTCCCTTGGCAGGATTTGGGCCAGCGTTAAAAGAGCCTAGCAAAGACGACAAGCGTTTAGCCGAGCAATTTGCTCCGTTCATCTATGCTGACCCGAAGCTCATTGTTGAAGAACAGGAAGATCTTGCTCGGAACCTTGGCATCGATTCTCCGAGCGGCGGCTTTAGCGGTATACTCGACAGATTGCGCCGACGAGACATGGGTGGAGTTACAGACGCCCTTCATCTCTTCCGAGTGGGGCGGTTCCCAGACGACATGACTGGTGCACGTATCGGTATACTCGGCGTTGACCTACCAGAGAGCAAGTTCCCATGGGACAATGAAATGCGTAAAATGTTGAAGCAGATTAGTGAACGGTTACGCAAAGAATACGCGGAGAAATTCTTCAACCATGTTCGGGAACTCTTTGACACTATTTTTCCCACAAAATCCACGTCAACATGTGTCATTAAGTATAGGGTCTGCCGGGACCCAGCGAACACAGATCTCTACTGTATCCAATACTTTGCCTACTGGCCAATCCAGTTATTCCCTCGGCACTGGTATGACTATGAGCCCTTCTATGTTATCGTTCGGAAAGAGGGGAAAAGGTACACGCCACTATTGATCACGTATAATGCAGACTTTGGAGTAAGACCTTTGGTCTCTGGTAAGCGTCCAGGTCACATAATTCGAACCTTCATAAATTGGGATTCAAAGGATATACAAATCAGCCCCAGTGACTTCGACGCTATGGCTAGCTATATGACGAAGGCATATGGCGGACGGTACCATTATCAATCCATGCCAAGTGACAAACGGGAATCCCATACCGATGTACTCTTTGGTTCACGCGACCGCCCAGCACTCCATATCCCCAAGAAATGGCACTCCTTTGATTTATGTTCAGAAGAGGTGCTCCACGCTAATCCGCCTCTCTCCTGTGAGCTTCACCCTCTCAAGTCACAGGACTTACTTCATATTGGATGGGAGGTCCTTAACCCCTTCCAAGCGCCTTTCCTGTACCCGACTCAAGGTAAGGATAACGCGCTTATGCACTTTCCTCTGAACGCTGCAACGCTGTGGCATGCTCCAACTTATCACCGCTGGAATGATTACGCACTCTTTGAGATGCATATCAAACAGGAACGCCCATCAAAGACAGTTTCCAACATCTACTCATACCAAGTCGGGCTGCTAATCGATCTATACTCAGAACTCTCTGGTGAGAGCATGGGTATCAGCGTCTGGCCACTAATTGAGGCGCGCGAGCGAGAACTCGAAGATACCCTCTCTTTAATTAGAGGTCTCAAGAGTGATTAATGCTACCCGTCACGCTTAAAACCAATACCTGCTGTGAAGTGTGATGTAGTATAGCGTTTATTGGAGTGGTCTGTGATTCCTGATAGTATTAGAGCTGCCGAACCACCAACAGTTGCTATGCCTAGCCGTGGAAATCAACCACTCTTCTGGGCGCTGCTTATCACGCTTACTATAATTTGCGCCTTCTGGGGGTTCATTTCGCCTTTCCCATATAATCTGATTCTTTATGCGCTAGCAATTATAGCGTTCATCTCGTTCCTAGTACTTCTACGGCGAAGCTATCGAGGCATTCCACGTATAGATGCTACGGAGGTACGTAGACTCGTTGCATGTGATGCGTGTAAAGTCGAGTCGGAAGGCCCCTTTGAAAAAGGTGACTACGTCTTCAGAGAGGTCGGTAAATGTCCACGATGTGGTGGACTGCTCTACGTGAAAGCCCTCTATGGCGTTGATGAGAAGACTCCCTTCAAGCGCCAACAGCCTCCTAGCAGCCAGTCTGAAGACTAGATTACTTCTCGTGCATCACTTGGTTCCTCTACGACTTGAGTCCTAACTACCTCCTACATAGGAGGGAGATTTTATTCATAGCGAAGGGCTCGAACTGGGTCGAGTTTTGCAGCCTTACGGGCTGGATAGAGAGCGAAGAGTATACTGATAACTACAGCGAAGGCGAGGGCAAACAGAAAAGTCTCTATCGAGAGAACTGGAGATAGGTAGAATTCTGTACCAAAAATGCCCTCTAATCCTAGAGCCGATACTAACCTAGGCGCTAGTTGTCCAAGAACATAGGCTAAACAGTATCCTAATCCGATTCCGATGAGACCACCTAAAAATCCTAATATTGCAGCTTCTGCTAGGAACTGAAAGAGGACCGTGCGGCTCCGAGCTCCAAGGGCCTTCATTATACCGATTTCGCGGGTTCTTTCCATGACAGAGACTAACATGATGTTCAAGATTGACACACCCGCAACCAGCAAGGCAATTGAAGCAATAGCCACTAAGAACAAATTGATTATGTTGAAAATCCCATCTAGTGTTTCGATGACTTGACTTGGTACAAGAACCAAAACATTGTCAAAATAGTAGTCTCGAATTGCCTGTGCCACGTCACCAGCTAAGCTAGGATCCTCCACTTTTACTATAATTGCATCAATCCACTCATAATTATGAATTTCACTACAGGTTTCTAAGGGAATAAAGAGGCTACGGTCAATTGGTACAGCACCAGAATATCCGACTTCTTCAAGAATTCCCGAAAGCGTGAAGGTGTGATTTACGAACTCGAGACCGCCAGTCGCATTTCGGAAAAGAATATTTGCCTTGACCTCGTCACCCGCATGGAAAAAGGGTTCACTCAAGAAGCCTAGAATAGCTGAATTGTTTTCGACAGGGTCAGGCATGCCTCCTTCAGCGAAGTTCAGTCGATGACCATAGATTTGCTGTAACTTGGTGAAATTTGCACCAATTAGCCTAGTTTCAACATGATTCGAATCGTCGTCAACGTGGTAAAGGACTGTACCTCTCACTTGAATCGGCATAGCGACTTCAACCCCCTCCATCTCTGCGATATCCTCCGCTTCGTACAAGGTCAGGTAATCAAATCCCCAAGAAGTGAGCAAATCACTAGCTGGTAATACACTGATGATATCTGGTTCAAAGCCTTGTAGTAATCTTGTACTAACTTCTTCTCGAAAGCCAGTACCTAGTGCTGAAATAGAAACGGTTGCCATAATTCCAATGATGATGCCTAACGCTGTCAGGCTAGTACGGAATTTTCGACGCTTCATATTCGTCCATGCTAATCCTAGTATTCGCCTTGCTTTCATCGTCACATCTTTCCTCCTTTTCCTAACCGCTTACTGACGAATTGCCCATCTCGCATTTCTATAACTCGGTCTGCAACAGAGGTCAACCTCTGGTCATGACATACAACAATAACCGTCTGTCGCTGTTCTTCGTTGACCTCCCGCAACAGCTGAATAATATCAGCACCAGTTGCTGTATCTAGATTGCCAGTTGGTTCATCAGCTAACACAATTTTGGGTTGGTTAGCTAGGGCTCTTGCAATGGCGACGCGCTGCTGCTCTCCGCCACTTAGTTCCATTGGACGGTGGTCCCGCCTTTCAGAGAGCCCCACCAAATCAAGAAGTTCTGTGCTCCTTGTTTTTGCCTCTTGGGCTGGAACATCCGCGAGGAAAAGAGGGAGTTCAACGTTGCCCCTTGCGGTGAGCTGTGGCATTAGATTGAAGAATCGAAACACAAAACCCACCTTGCGAAGACGCACATCGGCTAACTGGTTGTCGCTGAGCTCTGATAAGTCCTCCCCCTCGATTAAGACCCGCCCTTCTGTTGGTCGGTCTAGGCCACCAAGTAGATGTAGTAAAGTTGACTTGCCACTGCCTGAAACACCGAGAATAACGACAAACTCGCCGTGATGCACTTCTAGGTCTACGCCGCGCAATGCGCCTACCTCTACACTACCCATTTTGTAGATACGCTGAAGATTTTCCGCTTCTAAGATAACGGCGCTAGACATTATTCTCACTTCTGAACATCTTAGCTCCCTAAGGTGCCCCCTTATGTTTTTAAAGGTGTGTCCGTTTCGATTTTTTAGATATCACGTTCTCCTCTAAGATGTGTAAATTCTAATGACTGACAATTTAGAGTCACATACAAAGGTTGAGGAACAGAGTATCAGATTCACCAGCGGCAGCCTCCAGATAGAAGGGGCTCTTCATCTAGTTGATAAAGCTAGGCAGCCCGGCATAGTGTTTTGTCACCCTCATCCGCTTTTTGGGGGTTCCATGGATGACGAACGCGGACGAGCAATAACTGAAGGTGCGAGGCTGCAGGGTTTTAATGTTCTTCGTTTTAACTTCCGAGGAGTCGGTCGTAGCCAAGGTACCTATAGCAACGGTGTTGGAGAAGTCCAAGATGCAGTTGCTGCAATCGGATTCCTTCGTCAGCACCCCCACATTGATAGTTCTCGTGTCATTCTAATTGGTTATAGCTTCGGAGGAAGTGTTGCCATTGCTGCAGCTTTTCATACTAGCCCTGCTGCCCTTGTCACTCTAAGTGCTCCAATTCGCATTGATCAAGCCGATTCAACCCTTGTTACTGAGGCTCTCCGATATGTCAGTTGTCCCACATATATTATTCATGGAAGCGAAGATATGACCGTTTCTTTAGCAGAAGCAGAGGCTATACACGCTCAGCTGCAAGTACGGGAAAAATTTCTACGGATTATCAAAGGAGCTGATCATTTCTACCTCAACCACTTAGATGAAGTGGTTCACAAGATTTTCGCCTTCCTAACTGATAACATTTGAGTCACGATTTTTAGGCTACTATTGCTGTTTAGGTCATGTTCTTTGTAGAGTTGAACAATAATCCTTAAGAGTAGAGGGTTCTGGCTATGGTCAAGGCAGTACGGTGAGGTTCAAACTGTGGTGAAGGTATATGGTCGGTCAGCGGAGGATGTGATGCAGCTCCTTCGTGAATCCAAGGTCTTAGTAGATGTTGTGGGTATCGGCAATATGGGGCTACCTGTTGCAGTAGCCTTTGCCAAAGAGGGAGCAAAGGTAATTGGAGTTCGTACAAAACAGGATGTTGTTGATCAAATTAACAAAGGTGAATGCCCCCTCATCAGCGAGCCACAAATCCCAGAGCTTCTTCACCAAATGGTCAAAACGGGAAAACTCCGAGCGACTACAGATGGCGTAGAGGCTGCACGTGCTTCCGATGTGGTAATCATTCTTGTACCCCTTCTTGTTGATGATTTAGGCAAAGAAGACTATAGTATCATTCGTAATGCTTCTCGTCAAGTAGGTAAAGGCCTCAAAAAGGGGCATCTTGTCATCACATCTACAACCATGCCGCCGGGTGCGACTGACAAAATAATTCGACCAATCTTGGAGGAAGAAAGCGGTCTTGTAGCTGGGAGGGACTTTGGATTAGCTCACAGTCCTGAAAGGTTAATGGTAGGTCGCGTGATGCGTAATCTCTACAAATTCCCCAAGGTTGTTGGTGGTATTGATGAAGCCAGCTGTGAAGCTGCAGCTGGCGTATACAAGGTCTTCGGCGAGGTTGTCCGAACATCTTCATTAATTGCTGCTGAGCTAGCGAAAGTTGTTGAAGGCACCTTCCGCGATATTAACATCGCATACGCAAATCTCCTGGCCAAGTTATGTGAATCCCTAGGGGTGGACGCTTGGGAAGTGATACACGCAGCCAACAAGGACACTCGAGAACATTGTATGATTCATCGCCCAAGCAGTGGAGTGGGAGGACACTGCATCCCAGTCTATCCTTGGTTTCTCATTAACAAAGCGAAGGAATTAGGGATTGATGCGACTCTTCTCCGTCAAGCACGCCATATCAACGACGCCATGCCACAACACACCGTAGACCTTGTCATTCGGTGCTTGAATGCCCAAGGAAAACCCGTGAAGGGCTCTCGTATCGGTATTCTTGGGCTCTCTTTCCGTTCTGATGTAAAGGAAACGCGTTTTGCTTCTAGCTTAGAAATACGGAGTATCCTCAGTGAATATCAGCCTGCCACTATTCTAGCTCATGATCCCTATTTTTCAAAAGATGAAATCCGCCAACTAGGCTTCATTCCAGCAAGCCTAACAGAAATACTAGGGGCTGATTGTGTGATTCTCATCGCTGCGCATAAAGCTTATCATGAATCTCTAGCGAAGCTGAGAGCTGTGAAGACTCGCCTTATCGACACCACAAATCTACTACCAGATGCTGCATGGAAAATAGGGAAAATACAGCCACAGCAGGAATAATGGCAATCTATTGGGAAAGGTTTAAGTTAGAGGTGTATATTGCTTTTCTTGGTGTTATGAAATGAGGGATAGCGTTCTCACAAACACCGTGCTTCTTTTGTAGATATTATGCCAAATCCCTCTGCTATTGTGGAAACCTGCAGCAGAATATTATTCAGATTATGTATACGAAAGGCAATGGAGGTTCACATCATTGATTGACTTTAAGGATATTGAGCCGAAGTGGCAGATGCGTTGGCGAGAAGCCCAAGCATTCCAAGCAGACCCTAATCCACAGCGACCCAAGTTCTACATAACAAGTCCATACCCCTATGCTAATGCACCTTTACACATAGGTCACGGACGTCCATATACAGTTACCGATATTCTTGCACGCTACAAACGTATGCGCGGCTTTAATGTCCTATGGCCGATGGCAGCCCATGTTACGGGTACCCCAGTTTTCGGTGTCGCTAGACGCATCCAAGACAAGGATAAAGAGATTCTGAAAGAATATCGTACCCATATTAGGCTCTACCGACCCAAGAAAGAAGTAGAACCGATTCTGCGCACATTCACCGATCCTATGGCAATAGCACAATTCTTCAGTGGAAACATTGAGAGAGACTTTCGTAAGGTGGGATACTCGGTTGATTGGCGGAGAAAATTCACAACAAATGATCCAGAGTATCATGCCTTTGTAACTTGGCAGTTCTACAAGTTGAACGAGCGAGGATATATCACTAAAGGTTCTTACCCAATTCTCTATTGCCCATCCTGTAACAACGCTGTAGGTGAGGATGACCTTTTAGAAGGCGAGCACGCCAAGATATCCGAGTTTGTAGCCATTAAATTTCCTTTTAACGATGGTTATCTAGTGGCTGCCACGCTTCGCCCTGAAACTGTTTATGGGTTGACTAACATCTGGGTGAACCCGAAAAGTACCATGGTAAAGATAAAAGTTGGAAAAGAGTATTGGTATTTAGCCAAACCTGCACTAGATAAGTTGAGGAGACAAGGTCACAAAGTAATACACGTAGCTGAAATTCCAGGGCGTAAGTTCATCGGGAAAACCTGCACTTCCCCAGTTGAAGAACGAGATGTTCTGATTCTTCCTGCCGAGTTTGTAGATGCCGAGAATGCCACAGGCGTCGTTTACAGCGTCCCTTCACATGCTCCCTTCGATTGGGCGGCGCTTCGTGACCTTCAAGGAGATGACAAGAGGATACGCAGTTACAATCTTGGCACCTACGCAACCACGTCGATTCACCCTATCTCTATCATTGCTGTAGAAGGTTATGGTGAACACCCCGCAGTAGAGATAGTGGAGAAGATGAAAATCACTAGCCAAGAAGAAGCAGAAAAACTAGAGGAAGCCACCGAAATCCTATACAAAGCGGAATTTTACGGAGGCATAATGAAAGACAACTGTGGACCCTTCGCAGGACGCCGCGTAAACGAAATCAAGGATGATGTCATCGCATATTTAGAGGAGCAGAATCGAGCCTTTCGCTTCTACCAGCCTGACCGTAAACCTGTAATCTGCCGCTGCGGCACCGATGTGCTTGTCGCTGTACTACCAGATCAATGGTTCATAAATTATGGTGACCCTGAATGGAAGGCACAAGCGACTTATGCCTTAGAAAAGATGACCATATTTCCTGAAAGCTATAGGCGCCTTTTTGAGACAACATTCGAGTGGCTTAAAGAACGACCATGTGCCCGCCGACGCGGACTAGGCACTCCATTGCCCTTCGATAAGCGCTGGATAATCGAATCCCTCTCTGACTCGACC